>OMRF01000033.1 GCA_900313435.1 uncultured Lachnospiraceae bacterium
GATCTTGTAATAGTTTTCTATCTTTTCCCTTATCTCATCATCGATGACGGTAACTCCGTTATAGGGCTTATTATGAAGGCATTCCACCACTTCATCCATGGTGACGATGGCAGAAGTCTTCATTGAAAATTCCTCGGAAAGTTCAAGAAGAGCCGGCTTTTCGCCCTGCCCCTTTTCCTGCCTGTCAACGGAGACTATCAGTCCGAGAACCTCGCATTTTGCGGCTTCTTTCAAAAGAGGATAAGTCTCCCTGATGGAAGTCCCTGCCGTGGTCACATCCTCGATGATCATGACCCTGTCACCATCAGATATAGGGGCACCCAGGAATGAACCTTTCTCCCCGTGATCCTTTGCTTCCTTGCGGTTGGAACAATAGCCGATCTCTTTGCCGCTCAACTCATATATGGCCTCTGTTGCAGCAACAGCAAGGGGGATGCCCTTGTAGGCGGGTCCAAAGAGGATCTCAAAGTCAAAGCCAAAGTTCTCCTCTATAGCCTTAGCGTAAAATTCACCCAGTTTTTTAAGCTGGGCCCCTGTCCGGTAAAAGCCGGTATTAATAAAGAAGGGGGTGTTCCTCCCGCTTTTTGTGACAAAATCCCCAAATTTCAAAACCTTTGAGTCCACCATGAAGTGGATGAATTCTTCCTTATAGCTTTTCATATTATTTCCTCACTGCCCCCGTAAGCTTCCTTACATCATCAAACTCATGTGAAAACAGATAATCCTCTATCCCGTTGATCACCAAAAGCGCAGCGTCCGGCCGTCTGAAGGATGCTGTTCCGACAGCTACGAGAGAGGCTCCCGCAAGCATCATCTCGATCGCGTCATTAGAATCCATGATGCCGCCTATGCCGATGATCGGAAGCTTTACCGCATTATAGACCTCGTATACCATCCGGACCGCTATGGGATGTATGGCTGGACCGGAAAGCCCGCCTGTCTTGTTTGCAAGGGCAAAGCGCCGCGTATTGACATCGATCTTCATGCCTGTAATGGTATTTATGAGGGAGAGGGCATCTGCCCCGGCGTCCTCGCAGGCTTTTGCCATTTCAGTGATATCCGTGACATTGGGGGATAGTTTCATGATGACCGGTTTCTTTGAGACCTTTTTAACTGCCTTTGTGACCTCGGCCGCCTTTTTCGGATCGGTGCCGAAGGCTATCCCGCCCTCCTTCACATTGGGGCAGGAGATATTGATCTCAAGCATGTCAACATCCGCTTCTGAAAGCCTCTCTACTACAGAAACATATTCCTCCACCGAATGTCCGCAGACATTTACTATCACCCTTGTATCATATTTTTTCAGGAAGGGAAGATCACTTGAAAGAAAGGTCTCAACTCCGGGATTCTGAAGCCCTATGGCATTAAGCATCCCCGAGGGTGTCTCTGCGATCCTCGGAGTAGGGTTTCCTTCCCAGGGTTCCATTGAAACTCCCTTTGTGACAACTCCTCCAAGCCTTGAAAGCTCAAGAAATTCAGAGTACTCCTGACCCGAGCCGAAAGTTCCAGATGCGGTCACAACGGGGTTTTTGAACTGCACACCTGCTATATCAACCGAAAGGTTCGGTGCTACCTTTTTTTTACCGCTCATGTCAGATCCACCTCCGATGCATCAAATACAGGTCCGTCAGCGCAGATCCTTTTCTTTTTGACATTAAAATGCGGATCCTCTTCCTTTGAACCGACGACACAGCCGAGGCATGCTCCTATACCGCAGGCCATATGCTCCTCAAGGGAAACGAAGCAGCGGATCTTTCTGACTCTTGCGAGCATCTTCACCGCGGAAAGCATGGCCTTGGGTCCGCAGGCATAGATAACATCCGCTCCGAGATTGTTTTCCATTATAGCGCCGACCACATTTCCTCTCGTTCCCTGATTTCCGTTCTCCGTAGCGACATAGACATCAGAGTCCGTATTGGAGAAATCCTCAACAAGGAAGGGTTCATCCGTGAAGCCGAGTACCACCTTTGATCTGCCGGGAAATTCCCTCGCAAGTTCAAGCATGGGAGGAACACCTATCCCTCCGCCGATCAGGATCGCGTTACGTTCCGGAATGTTCATTGGAAAGCCGTTTCCCAGGGGCCCCATCAGATCTATGGTATCCCCGCTCTTCATCAGAGAAAGCGCGACAGTACCCTCTCCCTTCACCCTGAATACGAAGCGAAGAGCCCTCTTCCTCCTGTCGATCTCACAGATCGAGATAGGTCTTGGAAGAAGGTGCGCCGAATCATTGGGATAAAAATTGAAAAACTGACCGGGGGCTGAAAGAAGCGCGCCTTCAGTTCGAAGCCACATGGAATATATCCCCGGAAGTACAGGTGTGACAGATATTACCTCACCCTTTGAAAAGATCTTTTTTGACATTTCTTACCGCCCGATAGCCTTGTTTATATCTTCTATCATATCAAGGAGAGCCTGTCTTGATGCTTCGTCAAAACGCTCACCGCCGAAATCGCTCTTGTAGGGGTCCTTTTTCCACGCGCCTATGATGCCGCGGGAGGAATTGACTATCGCCCCTGAGCCCTTTTCATCAAAGAATACCTTTAAATCTTCACCGGTGCCGCCCTGAGCCCCGTAGCCCGGGACCAGTATAAATACATGAGGAAGGCGCTTTCTCATCTTCTCGCCGACCTCAGGGTAGGTGCAGCCTATCACTGCCGCGACCTCTGAATAACCATCCTTGATAGTCCCTTCGCCCCACTTTTCGACCATATCGCCGACTGTCTCATAAAGAACTGTCTCATCGCCGCTATTTGAAGGATCATTAAGCTTTCTGTCCTGAAATTCCCCGCTTGAAGGATTTGAAGTCTTTACGAGGACGAATATGCCCTTGTCGCGCCTCTTTGCCACATCAACAAAGGGCTTCACGCCATCCGTTCCAAGATAGGGATTCACGGTACAAAAATCCTCTCCGAAGGGAATGAATTCCTTTTCGCCTATCTTGACGGAACCGAGGTGAGCCTCGGCGTAAGCCTCTGATGTGGATCCTATGTCGCCCCGCTTCACATCCCCTATAACGATGAGTCCCTTTTCATGAGAATAATCAATTGTAGCCTTGTAGGCATTAAGCCCGGGAAGCCCGAAGCGCTCATACATGGCGATCTGAGGCTTTACTGCCGGGGTGATATCACAGATCTTGTCTATTATCCTTTTGTTGAATTCAATAATAGCCTCTGCCGCGCCATCAAGGTTTTCGCCGCATTTTTTAAAGGCTGCCTCCTTGATATGGTCAGGGATCAACTCAAGGGTCGGGTCAAGCCCCACTACCACGGGAGCGTTTTTCTCATCTATGGCTTTTATCAGTCTTTCTATCATCCTTTTCCCCTCTCATCAAGCCTCGTAGACGACCTTTCCGGAGCATATCGTCATCTTTATCCTTCCGGTCACGCTTAGCCCGTTGTAAGGACAATTATTTGATTTCCCCTTAAACTGTGAGGTATCGATCCTGTACTCCTCTGAAAGATCCGCTATCGCGATATCAGCGGTCTTTCCTTCGGAAATGTCGCCTCTATCTATCTTCAGTATCTTTGCGGGATTTACAGAGAGTTTTTCAACAAGCTCTTTGAATGTGAGAACGCCCTTCTTCACAAGCTCTGTATAAGAAAGGGAAAAGCTGGTCTCAAGCCCTACGATACCAAAGGGTGCCCGAAGAAAGCCCTTTGCCTTGTCGTCTTTTGTATGAGGCGCGTGATCCGTAGCGATGCAGTCAAAGGTCCCGTCGGCAAGTCCCTTTATCAAAGCGTCTCTGTCTAACTTTGAACGAAGAGGCGGATTCATCTTGTAATTCGTATCATTCGCATCCGGTATATCAGCATCGATCAGCGTGAAATGATGAGGGCAGACCTCAGCCGTTACATTGATGCCCTTTGCCTTCGCGTTCTTTACTATCTCGTAGGATTCCTTCGTTGAGCAATGGCAAAGATGAAGGGCGGCTCCCGTCTCCCTTGAAAGCTCTATATCCCTGTATTCTATGATATTTTCCACGGCATTTGTGATGCCGGGAAGCCCCAATTCTCTCGATCTTTGTCCGGCGTTCATGACGCCTCTCGCGAGATTTGCGTCCTCGCAATGAGCTAATATGGGAACTCCGCTCTCCGCGGTCTCCCTCATGGCATCCCTCATGAGAGATGTGTCCATGACCGACTTTCCGTCCTCGGAAAAAGCCCTGCAGCCCGCGTCCATCATCCTGAACATATCGGAAAGCTCCGCACCCTGCATACCCTTTGTGATGGAGCCTGCCTGAAGGATGTTCACAAGCCCTACCTCTTCCGCTCTCTGAGTGACCTTTTCGAATTTTTCAAGCGAATCTATGGGCGGATGGGTGTTTGGCATGGCTACCAGCGTGGTGACACCTCCCGCAGCAGCCGCAAGAGATCCTGAATTAAGATCCTCTTTTTCCGTCTGTCCGGGATCTCTTAAGTGAACATGAAGATCAACGATCCCGGGAAATGCGGTAAGTCCTGTCCCATCTATGGTGCGTGCGAAGGGTCCTGAAAATTCCTCATCCAATGTCCCCGCGGGAGCTATCTTCTTTACCTTTCCCTCGTAAATAAAAAGATCTGAAACCTCATCAAAGTCTGTCTTCGGATTCACTACCCGGATATTTTTTATGAGAATCTCCATAATCCTCCCCCCTTATGATTGGTTGAATGCGCACCTTTTGATACTATAACATAAAAAGAGAAATGATTGTAGGAAAAAAAGAGCCCCGGCGGAAATAATTTCCACCGGGGCGGCTTAAGATATACTTACTCACACCACGCTGCTTTTCTGGGCATCAACGAAGCGCTTGATATTCGAAGCGTTCACATATTTTTCTACGTCAGAGCCATTGATCACCACAAGGCTTGGCGCCTGCATTATACCGTACTTTTCCGTGAGCTCGGGCTGTTCCATCGCGTCTACGGTAATGAAGTCAAGTCCCTTCATCATCTCCTTGGCGCTCTTGCAGTTAGGGCAGGTCTTCGTCGTGAAGAGATACATCTTTTTGGTATTTTCAACGGGTTCCTTTGAAGGAACGCCCTCGGGAAGTGATATCCTCATGGTAAGGACAGCGTCCTTGAGCCCCGACTGTACATCCTCTGCTTTCTTCTTCTTTGCGCCGCGCACGTCATAAAGCTTCCTGTCCTTATATTCCTGAAGCTTGCCCTCATTCCAGTTGCTGATAGGACGATAATAGCCGGTGATCCTGGAATAGACCTCGGTCGGCTTCCCGCAGTGAGGGCAGACACTCACTTCACCCGCGATATAGCCATGCTCCTTGCATACCGAATATGTAGGCGACATCGTATAATAAGGCAGCCTGTAATTTTCCGCTATGGTACGAACCAGCTTTGCTGCTGACTTCCATGTCGGAAGCTTCTCCCCAAGGAAGGTATGGAACACTGTACCGCTGGTATAGAGCGTCTGAAGCTCGTCTTGAACATCAAGGGCATCAAACACATCTGCGGTATAACCCACGGGCAGGTGGGAACTGTTTGTATAATAAGGGGTCTCGCCCTCTTTTCCGGCAGTGATGATATCCGGGAAGCGCTCCCTGTCATGCTTTGCCAGCCGGAAGGAAGTGGACTCCGCAGGAGTCGCCTCGAGATTGTAAAGATCGCCGTACTGCTCCTGATAATCCATGAGGCGCTCACGCATATGATTAAGTACATCCTTCGCAAACTGAACGGCTTCGGGATGGGTCAGATCCTTAGCAAGCCACTTCGCGTTCATCGCGGCCTCGTTCATCCCGACGAGACCTATCGTTGAAAAGTGGTTGTTGAAGGTTCCCAGATATCTCTTGGTATAGGGATAAAGTCCCTCTTCAAGAAGCTTTGATATCACGGTCCTCTTGATCTTTAAGGATCTTGCGGATATATCCATGAGACGGTCCAGTCTCTTGTAGAAATCCTTCTCGTCTGACGCAAGATAGGCGATCCTCGGGATATTGATGGTCACGACACCTACAGAGCCTGTAGATTCGCCGCTTCCGAAAAAGCCGCCTGACTTCTTGCGAAGCTCCCTAAGGTCAAGACGCAGTCTGCAGCACATGGAACGAACATCAGAAGGCTCCATGTCCGAATTGATATAATTTGAAAAATAAGGAGTACCGTACTTTGCCGTCATCTCGAAGAGCAGACGGTTATTCTCGGTATCAGACCAATCAAAGTCCTTTGTTATGGAATAGGTGGGAATGGGATACTGGAAACCCCTGCCATTGGCATCGCCCTCTATCATTACCTCAAGGAAGGCCCGGTTCACCATATCCATTTCCTTTTTGCAGTCCTTGTAGCAGAAATCCATTTCCTTTCCGCCGACAATGGCCGGAAGCTCAGCGAGATCGTTCGGAACTGTCCAGTCAAGGGTCACGTTTGTGAATGGCGACTGGGAGCCCCAGCGGGAAGGAGTATTGACGCCGTAGATGAATGACTCTATGCACTTCTTGACATCTGAGTAGCTGAGATTGTCTGCCTTTACGAAGGGCGCAAGATACGTATCAAAAGATGAGAAGGCCTGAGCGCCTGCCCATTCATTCTGCATGATACCGAGGAAATTCACCATCTGGTTGCAGAGCACGGAAAGGTGCTTCGCGGGAGCAGATGTGATCTTCCCGGATATGCCGCCAAGCCCTTCCTTGATCAGCTGCTTTAAGGACCAGCCTGCGCAGTAGCCTGTCAGCATTGAAAGATCATGTATATGGATATCGCAGTTCCTGTGAGCCTGCCCTATCTCTTCATCATATATCTCTGAGAGCCAGTAATTCGCAGTAATGGCCCCGGAATTGGAAAGGATGAGTCCGCCTACGGAATAGGTGACTGTTGAATTTTCCTTCACCCTCCAATCCTCAACATTAATATAGGAATTTACCACATCCCTGTAGTCAAGGATGGTGGACTTCATATTGCGCATCTTCTCGCGCTGCTTACGATAGAGGATATAAGCCTTTGCTACCTCGGTATAGCCTGTCTGCTCAAGGACTGTCTCCGCGCTGTCCTGTATCTCTTCGACGGTCACCTTTCCTTCTTTGACCTTGGACTGGAAATCACTCGTGACCCTCAGGGCTATCGCCTGAAGGATATCGTCGGTATAGACGTTGTTTGTCGCATCAAACGCCTTCCTTACCGCATCAACGATCTTTGAAAGATCAAAATCCCTGATTTCCCCATCGCGTTTAACAACCTCGAGCATAGCTTCTTCATTCCCTCCTGAATATAATAAAACCAACTGATTGATTAGTCCTGATAATTACCGCCGAACAAAAAACATATTATCAGAATGAGGGGGGTAATTCAAGAAAAAATACAAGATGTTGTGGGACATCTGAAAAGGATAGCATATATATGGTGGCAATTATGACATAAAAAAAACCTTTGAAAAAAGGTTGTAAGTGGTGGTTTTTTGTAAAATACAGGGGATTATTTTGTCTTCAAGTGGCAAAATTTTTCAGTAAAAAGGGAGAAAAAATAGAAAATGCCGGCGACCGGGGTCGAACCGGTACGATGTTGCCACCACGGGATTTTAAGTCCCGCGCGTCTGCCAATTCCGCCACGCCGGCATC
>OMRF01000194.1 GCA_900313435.1 uncultured Lachnospiraceae bacterium
TATGATTATCAGGGAAATCTCTGGTTTACATCATCAAGGCTTGGGCTCTTAAGAATGGCAAAATCCCCATTTAAGGATATATATGGATCCATCGGCATGGAACGGCAGGTGGTCAATGCCGTTGTTGCATGGAACGGCTGTTATTATATCGGTACTGATGAAGGTCTGGATATCGTGGATGGAGCACGGCGCAAAGAAATCAATAATGAACTGACGTCTGAACTCAAAGGTAAGCGTATCCGCTGTATGTATGTGGACGGAAACGACCATCTGTGGGTATGTACCTATGGCAGCGGTCTTCTGGAGATTGCTCCTGACGGGGAAAAATGGGAATACAATGCTGACAACGGAAGCTTCGGAAACCGTGCAAGGATCGTGACGGGACTTTCTGATGGAACTATCATGGCGGCAGGTGATTCCGGTATTAGCTATATCAAGAATCATAAGATAGTTCAGACTATCCGAAATGAAGAAGGTGTGATAAATTCCATGATACTTACCCTTACGGAGAGAAATGATGGCACGATCCTGGCAGGTACTGACGGTGACGGTCTGGCTATGCTTAAGGATGGTCAGGTAGTCAGGCTGTTGACCACTGAAGATGGACTTAGCAGTGACGTCATACTGCGTACTATTAAGGATCCGAAATCGGAGGGAGTGTTCGTAGTAACCAGTAACAGCCTGTGTTACCTCGAACCGGAAGGAAAAATTCGTGTATTGGATAAATTCCCGTATTTCAATAATTACGATATATGGGTTAAGGATGAAGATACACTTTTCGTAATGTCAAGTGCGGGAATATATGTAGTTGAAAGGGACGAGCTGGTAGCCGGTGGTGATATTGCATGGGAACTCCTGGATGCAAGAAGGGGATTAGGTACTTCACTGACTGCCAATTCCTGGAATTATTACAACGGAAGCGGAGAACTCCTGCTTCCCTGTGATACAGGTGTATACAGTATAGATGTTGAAAAATACAACAGTGATGTCAGGTCATACAGGATGCAGCTGGCATCTGTTAAGCTTGACGGTGTTGTACAGCCGCCTGTGCGTATGGGTGCCATTACGGTGGGCCGGGGTGTCAACCGCGTGGAAATGTCTCCGGAGATACTGAATTATACGATTCAGGAGCCTAATGTGGGTTATTATCTGGAAGGCTATGATTCACAGTGGACCATAGAGCCACAGAACAGCCTCAGCAATATCATTTATGTCAATCTTCCTGCAGGCGATTATACATTTCATCTGGCAATCTTTGACAGTTCAGGCGATCATATATTGGAGGAGAGAAAATTTGAGCTGGTAAAAGAAGGCGAGATATATGAACAGCCCGGATTTATAATCTATATGCTGGCGATTCTTTCCATGCTGATGATATGGTTTACCTGGTTCATGGTGCAGAGGCAGATCAACGCCCAGCAGATAAAGCTGAATATGGCCAATGAGACCGTCATGGCTATAGCGAATGCGGTCGATGCCAAGGATGTGCGTACGCATCAGCATTCCGTTCGCGTAGCGGAGTATGCGGTGCTTATAGCGGAAGAGATGCACTGCTTTAAATGGTGGCGTCGGAAAAAAGACCTGTCCAACCTGCAGAAAGCTGCCCAGATGCATGACATAGGCAAAATAGCCGTTCCGGACAGCGTGCTTAACAAAGTGGGAAGGCTGACGGATGAAGAATATGCACAGATGAAGTCGCATGTTATCAAGGGTGCAGAGATACTGAAGGACTTTACCTTGGTAGAACATGTTGAGGATGGTACCCGCTTCCACCATGAACGCTATGATGGTAAGGGATATCCTGATGGACTGGAAGGAGAGAACATTCCGCTTTTCGGCCGCATTATCAGCGTGGCGGATACTTTTGATGCAATGACATCAAACCGCGTATATCGTAATCACATGGACACGGATTATGTAATGAATGAAATGAAACGCGGAAGGGGAACCCAGTTTGATCCTGAGGCGCTGGATGCTTTCTTACGGTTAGTTGACAGGGGCGTAATAAATCTCGATGCAATTTATGCACAGAAGCGTGCGGAGATACAGCAGGCTGATCCTAAGGCACAGGAAGAACTTGCGCGCCGCGTAGAAGAAGACCGAAAGATCCAGGAGGCGGAGATGAAAGGTGATACCAGGAAAGCCGCTGAGGATGGAGGGAAAAAAGAATGAAAAAAGCATACATAGTGACCGCTTTGACCTGTATAGTAATGATGGCGGCCTTAATGGGCGGCTTTAGGCTTCTTAACCTGTCAGGGGGAAAGGATCACCTTAAGATAGGTTTCATATACGATAATGATGAGAGTACGCCATATACTTATAATTTTTCCCTTGCAAAGGATGCATTAGAGAAGAAGTACGGAGAAAAGGTGGAAATCGTCACCTGCAGTAATGTTCTGGATGATGAGATGGAAGAGCCGTTACGCGAACTGGCTGATGACGGATGCGATATTATATTTTTCAACGGATACAGTGAAAA
>OMRF01000196.1 GCA_900313435.1 uncultured Lachnospiraceae bacterium
CCTGCGTACTTGATAAGCTCTCCGGAGTTTTTGAGGGCCGCAATATTGGTCTTCTTTTCCATGATCTCATCAAAGAATTCAAAAGCTCTTTCAACAAGATCCCAGTCAACCATCGTCTTTCGGTTAAAAGACTTTTTCTCAAAGCAGTCCCTGGTCAGATCCTTCCCCGCAAAGTTCTTGTCATCCCTGAGCTGAAAACTGAGCGCAGTTGTCAAAGCCTTGAAACAGGATTCTGTGTCATCATAGCCTTCAAGTGCTTCTGCATTGAGGTCAGGATCACCTGCCAGCGCTTCCAAAAGTGCATTACGCTTTTCCTGATCCGCATGAAGCGGCGCGCCAGCAGTCTTTATGCAGCTCACATCAACAGCAGTTCTGTCCTGGAGGATCCGAACAAATATCTTTAAATCTCCGTCGCTCATGTTCTTAAAGCGAGTGATGATCTTTGAAAGTCTGTTATTCCATGCGGCCGACTCCTCAATTGCGCCAATCTGCGGGAATACAACACCCGGCAAAAGATAGATCTTACTTTTGGTGGCCTTTTTTACCTTTTGGAAAACAGCCGCATTGCTGAGCTTGTCGTTTGTCGCATATTCAATGAGATTGTTCCTGATATCTTCTATAGTCAGAGTTCTTCCCCTGAGGGCGTCGATTTTGGTAAGCTGTTTCTTGTTAAACTTTGTATAAGCAGTGAAAACAGAAGCATAGCTGTCCGAAAGGCGCTCCTCATCCTTTTCCCCGAAGGCATCCTTTTGCGCCATTACTCCCTTGGCAAACTGCATCGCCTTTTCATAGGCAGACTCTGATAATTTGTAATCCGAAATTCCTACGCTTGAAATACCGTAGTCAATCAGCTTATTTAATGCATCTCTGTAATTTATATTGAAATTGTACTTCTCGCCACGTATGAATTTCCGGATCTCAGCGTGTATGTCGTCGCGCTTTTGATTCTTTTGCTTCATTGACTCAACAAGGGCCATGGTTCCTTCTGAGCCGAGACCTATGGCACTCTTATCGAGGAACATAAGTCCAATGGCAAAAAGCTGCTTTTCCTCTACGCTAAGAGCGTCATACTTATTGGCCTTGCCCTTAAATACATAGAGGTTAGCCCTTATAAGTTTAGCAATTGCTTCCTCATCAACTGCATTATTGTTAAGCGCAGTCTGTTCCTTCTTTTCAGTCTCTTTTTGAGTAATAGTCTGAGACTGGGAATACAGATTATCCCTGTACTCTTTTTTTCTGAAAACTTGAAGTTTCTCTTTCCATAGCTGGGCTTCGAAGGGTTCTTTGCTATTAAGCTCATTAAGAACATCCGTCATAAAAAACTGCCGCAGCGAGAACATCAGCCTGTCGACATAATCAGCCGGAAGATCTATCTCCTTATTCTTCATGGAAGGATCCGAGCTCTCTTTGTAAATCTTGAGAAATTCGGGTCGTGCGACCTCCATGACCTTATTCCAGTAATCAACATAAGCGCTACTCTTTTCAAGAATATCCCCGACAAGATCTATGTTCAGCAGAGAGTCAGCATCTGATGCCTTTACTGTCTTGTTCTTCTCATCACGAATACCCATACCTGTAATAAGCATGGTTCTTACGTTTCTGCTGATCTCATGAATTTCCTGCTGTAAGGAAGGATCTTCAGATGATTTTTCTTCAAATTTTATGAGCTTTTTGTAGCTTTCTCTGAAAGCCTTTAAATACTGACCTTTTCGGATAAACTGAAGATCAAGATCTTCAGGCTTGTCAAACCAGTCCTTTACGAGTTCGGTATCACCATAGCATTTTACAATGAACATCAGGGCCTCTTCCTCGCCCAGCGCCTTATCACCAACCTGATCAGTTCTAAGGAGGTCATACATTCTCTTCATTGCAACAGCATGGTTAAAAAGAAGTTCTGAACTCATATTAGTATCTTTAAGATCCGGAAGTAATCCGCCGGCAGCTCCATGCTCAATAAGCGCATCCTTGAGGACCTGTGGAAGCTGTAGTTCATCGCAGTATCTGTCGACTCTTCCGCGCATTCTGTCAATGCGTGACTTATCAAGAGTGATCGCATCATGTCCCTTTTGCGATACTCTTATAAGGGTCTTTCCCTGGCGAACCTCTTCAAGTACATAGTCGTTGGTCTTAAGATATTTTAGTCTCTCGAGCTTTGCTTCTTTTTTTCTCTTTTCGATGTCTTCCCTGGCTTCTTCTGCATCCTTATCAACAATCTCCCAATCCATGGAAAGCGTGATCTTTTCTTTCAGCTCTTTTTCTTTTTTATTAACATCAATCTTCTGTTTCAGATCATCGAACTTTTGAGATATAAAGTCTTCGCAGGATTTGGCATTTGTTATTTCCTTAATGCCCTCCATTGTCTCAACCTTTGCATAAAATTCCTGAAGCACCGAAAACCGTATAAGGCGTCCGTCCGAACTACTTATCTTTTCTTTCTTTATCTTTTTTTCTATTACCTTTTCAGTCAGTTCCAGAGCCTTGTTTACACTGATTCCACCCGGTGCGGATATACTAAAGAATTTTTTCTGGAATGCATCGAGCTGATTTGCATAAAAATCAGAGTCTCCGCTAAGAGTCCCTTCATAAATGCCTCTTATGAACATATGGGCATATTGCTGCCTCGCGGCTTCGGAAATTACGAACTTGACCTTTCCCTTGTAGTTCGGGTCATGCTTTCCGGCCTTATTACAGCCCTCCATAAAATCAGCCAGTTTCACATCCAGAGTCGTTGCGATAAAGTCCTTGAAGGATTGTTCGCCTTTAAGCATTTCCGCATAAACTTCAGGAATATTGATGATAAAAGGTATCAGTTCCTTATACTTTTCGCCTCCATAGGTTTCAAGAGTCTTTATTCCCCGGTCATAAAGCTCCTTGACTTCCTTAACTTCCTTATAGTTGTTAATATCAAAAATACCGGAACCAAGTGCCCCTAGCTTTGCGAGCGCTTCTTCCCAGCTCTTTACTCCAAATCTCTCTATATTTCTTCTCTGGCAAAGGAGCTTCATATCCGGGCTCATATCATCAGTGATATCTGAAAGGCCTGACATAAACCATTTGAATTTCCGGTAATAGGTCTCCAGTTCGCTTTCCCTGATGCCTGCCGCCAAAAGAACCGGTTTCAGATCCTTTTGTCTGTTCTCAAATCTTGTATTTTCCAGTTTCTCCTGTTTTTTATAATCTCCATTTGAGTTCTTGTAGGCCATACTATAGCCACGATAAGGAAGATATATATTATCTCCATTCCCGGCCAGATGTACCAAAAACTTTTTATCAAGCGTATTTCCAATATTATCAAGACGCTTCTGCTCAATGTCTGCTTTCTTTAGCATTGCAGGAAGCTTGTGCTCGGCATCCCGTGATTTCTTTTCTCTGTATTCATTAAGTGAATATTTCTTGTCATTAAGTCTTCTTGCAACAATAGCATTCAGCGCCCTGGTAAAATCACCATTCTTCATGGTGGAAGCGCTTATTGCCTTTTCTTCAAGGTCTTCCCACTGGCCCTCGGTAAGGAGCAGCCCTTTTTTCTCCATGAGTTTTTGGGCCGCCTCCCTGTTTTTGCGCATTCTTTCAGCTAATTTTTTGCCTTCACTCTTCCAGTGCTTATTATCTTCTTCTGAGAACTTCAGCGGATCAGAAGAGGTAAGTGCTTTAAGGAAAACATCTCTATAGGTATCCTCAAGTTCAAAGTAGTCCAGGAGCTTCCGCAGCTGTCTCTCTACTCTTTGCTCATCAGGAGAAACATACTGAAGCATCTCAAAAAACATGTCAGCCTGTGAAAGAACCTGATCACTGCTTCCAAACACCCTAAAAGAGCCAAGATGTTTATATAGCTTTTCCCTAACCTTATCTCTTGTAGCTTCAGAACATTTCTTTTTCAGCTGTTCCTCTAACAGTGCATCTGTTTCTTTTGTGCTATTTACAAACTGCTCTAAAATGGCCTTAAATTGCTCATCACTTTCAGTCGTTATCATCAGCTCCATAGCTGCGTAACGATAGACATTTTCCGAATCCCCGGGAAGCTTCAGTTCTCTGAAAACCTGCTCGCGTCTGGAATCATATTTCGCAATGATCTGGCTTTTTTCCTGCATAAAGTCGTCACATATCTGATCAACCTTTTTTACAAAATCCTCCGGCTTTAAGAAGAAGTCCTCATCCTTAGTTTCCGTCTGGATATGCTCACTTAGTTCTTCTCTAAGCCAGGGCATACCAAGGGTTATTTCTTTTCTTCTGTCGAGGACCATGGGAAAAGCAATTTTATTAGCAAGAAGGCGGCTATTCTTGTCCTCCATAAATGCAATAAAATCGTTTTTCTCGTCTTTGGTAGTAAGCTTTTTGCCCTCTACGATCTTAGAAAGATAATCGCTGTAGTCCTTCGACGCCCACGTATTTAAAGACTTGTCCAGTTCTTCCTGTGGAAGCTGAGGTCCAAAGGATCCGGTTTCAATAAGCTTTTGAGCATCCGTTGCAAAAGCATTGGCTTCAAATGCCTTCTCTGCTTCCTCTATCTGTTCATCTGTATAGCCCTTGCTCTTATAATCAAGCATACGGGCTTCCTTGGAGTTGAGGCTGCTTGTCTTTTCGTCAATCTGCCTCTCCATATCATTCAAAAGGCTCTTTATTCTAAGGGCAATCTGATATCTGCGATCCCCCTTGTCAAAAAAGTGATACCCGGAATGTAAAAAGATATACCTGTTGACAGCTTCCTTTGATTTATAGAAGGTGTCATAGAAGGAAGCCTTCATCTGACCAAACTGTATATCCACATAGCTTCCATTGGTGGCTGAAAGCTGAAGCAGCCTGTCCACTTCATTTGCCATCAGATTAAAGGACTCGGATCTGCTGCCCTTTTCCAGAAGAAGCTGATCTCGAAGGTCAGAGATATTCATTGCATCATATTTAGCCTTTTTTGAGCCCTTCATATTATTGACAGAAGCGGTCTCATTAAAGGTATTTACTACGTTCCAGGCTTCTTCCTGTTGCTTGTTATATAATTCCCGGGTGATCTCTATTTTCTGGGCTTTTTGCTGTTGATATACAAATTCATTGGGCATTTACAATCTCCAAAATAAGAATTAGTATTCTTCGAAATCATCATCCCATTCTTCTTCGTTATAATATCTGATATCTATTTCTTCCCTCTCAGGAAGTTCTTCCATTCTAATGCCCTCAAATACCGTAATGCCTTTTGCCTTTGGGAAATATTCTTCACTCAGTTCCCTGATCCTGTCATCATAACGATCAACAAGAAGCTTGGTTGCCGGGTCATATTTATCATCTGCATAAATGACTGCCTGTTTCATTACGCGAATAAGATTTTCCGGATCATCATCAAGGCTGTAGAGAAGGGCAAGTTCTGCTTTTCCTGAGGGTTTCATGTGAATAAGTGTTACTGCATATACCTCTTCATTATCTTCGTAGTAACAGGAAACATCGTTATCAAAATACTCTCTTGGAAGGAATGGAAGATCCTCGCAGTTTCCACGGTATCCATCCATATCCAGCCCCGCTATCATGCTGTCAAAAAACCTGTCCTCTGCTTCTCTAAGGGGTTTTATCCTGGCATCCGTTTCGTTCCCATACTTAAATAGCGCCATTCCTATATCCGCAAGTGTTATGCAAAAAACAGAGCTTTCCTTTTCTTCCAGAGAAAAGCCGGCCTTTTCCAGCGCACTTTTTTCAACACTTCCAAGTGAAGAAGGGAGTGAAAAAGAAGATGTGCTGCACTCAACAAGCACAGCTGATTCAGTATACTCATCAAGAAGAACTTTAGCGCTTTCTTCATCATAAGCTTTTATGAACAAAATCCGGCTATTTGTATCAAGCTCATCATCACCGCGCCTTAGCTCCCACACGATCCCTGCAGTTGGCTTATCTTCGTCGTCCCTGGCAACAACAAAACCGCAAGTAAACTCCCGCCCTATATATTCAGCAATATCCTTCGTCAGAAAGTCTTCGTAATCATTTACGTTTTCCTTCGTAAGGCCTATTATCTGCATGAATGATCTCCTTTTCCTATGTCAGCACTATCCCAGTACGACATTTCCCCAAAGATATGTTGTTCCTTCGATATATCCTTTGGCATAATCCGGATTCTTTTGCTTAAGCTTATCCATTTTCTGATTATAGATCTGCATGGCTTTGTCCCAGGCGCGTCTATCTGTTTTGGAATTTACAAATCTACTGTTAAACTTAACGCCTTTACTGCGAAGCTTTTCTTCATACGCAAGTTGTTTCTCTATAACCTTCTTTACGCTCTTTATCCTGGCAGTCAAAGCTTTTCTCTCCTTCTTTGAGAGAATATCTGCCATCTGATACTCCAGGATATTAACGTCAAGAGCCTTGATCTTCATAGCAAGTTCCAGGTCAATAAAAGGAAGGACCATCTTTCCGTCGTTTTCGATATTCCTGATACGCTTGTAACCATTCATTTTGGTATCCAGAATATCCTTATAGGTCAACAATCCAAAGGACATATCATTATCAATACCCTGAAAGCTCTGTAAATACACAACGCCATCTTTTTCCTCTGTAGTTGCCAGATAATTACCGGAATGCCTGTCCACCTGTCCGCAGATTATGTCAAAGACCTGAAGACTTGTGAGTTCTTTGAATGCATTACCTGTGTATTTGACAGTTTTTTTCTTGAACTGATTGTTTTTTATAACTCTTGAAGTATCTGCTCCCTTTGCCTGATCCATAATGGATCCGGTCATGGTCTTACCATTTATTGTCACAGTGGCAAGTTCGGACTTTGCGATCAGATTTCCAATCCCAAGGATCTTCGCCAGCCTGCTGGTAGCAACATTTCTTTTTGACAGTTCTTCCCCGGATTCAATCTTTGAAATACCGCCTGCAATAATATCGGAGAAAGCCGCTTTTTGTAATCTGGATATCTCTTTTGCAATAAAAGCATAATCGCATTCTTCTACTTCTTTTAGCTTTTGCTCAGCTCTTGCCATCAGACTTTTGTACTCTTCACTGCTTTCCTGTCCACCCATCTGAGCAACCTGACTCCTAAGCTCATCAAGTTCCTGATTTAACGAGACAAACTCTTGTGTCAGTCTCAGAAAAATCTGTCGTACGTCTTCAGGCATTGTCTCTTCATCCTTAAGTGCAA
>OMRF01000391.1 GCA_900313435.1 uncultured Lachnospiraceae bacterium
ACATCCCGGGCTTCCGGGTGAATGGATAAAAAGAAAAAACTGGGATGTGCGGAGAAATACCGCAAACAGCGAGAAAACGCTGTGGAGAGATGGTAGCACGAAAGAAATGGAAAGTCAAACAATGGACCCCCGGGACTGTCCCGGGGGTCCAAAAGAATAGCGGAGCATGATTGACCCGCATACGAACGACGCCCTTGGAAAGTGGAGCATAGCTGTTTCGCATACGAGCGACGCCTGATCTGAAAATGAATTGCCGCACATAATTCCGGAGCGAGTCCTAAGAAACAGCTATGCGTAGCAGTCCGGAGTGAGTTCTAAGGGTCAATCATGCGTAGCAGTACAATGGACCCCTAACCCCGCCCCGGGGGTCCAAATTAATTCTTAGAAACTATCTCCACATCCCGGCCGCTTTTGAATATCGACTCCGAGGGAATGACTCCTCTTACACAGGACGTGGGATAGATATTGGAATGAGGTCCTACGACGGTTCCGGGGTTAAGTACCGAATTACACCCTACCTCAACGTAATCTCCAAGCATAGCTCCGAATTTTTTCAGATGCGTCTCGATCTCGTTCTCACCGTCATGGACTACCACAAGAGCCTTGTCGCTCTTAACGTTTGAGGTGATGGAGCCCGCACCCATATGGGAATGGAAGCCCAAGATCGAATCCCCGACATAATTGTAATGCGGTACCTGAACATTGTTGAAGAGGATCACATTCTTCAGCTCAGTGGAATTTCCCACAACGCAGTTTTTGCCTACTATGGCGCTTCCCCTTATGAAGGCTCCGGGGCGTACCTCCGTATCTTCATCTATGATGAGCGGACCTGTAAGTGTAGCCGTCGGAGCGATCTTCACGGACTTTGCGATCCATATATTATCTCCCTTCTCCTCAAATACATTCTTGTCAAGGGTCGGACCGATCTTCAGGATATAATCCTTTATCAAGGGAAGTATCTCCCAGGGATAGGTCTTTCCCGAAAAAAGTTCCGTCGCAAGTGTTTCATTAAGGCTATACAGTTCACTGATCAGACAGGTCCTTTTCGATGCCATAACATCAATCCTCCTCTTTATCTTCTTCCTTTTTTTCTTTTCCCTTCCCGTAGAAAGTGCTGTCAAACTTATAGAATCTGAGCATTTCGAGAGAGTTTTGCTTTTCCTTCACGCCATTTACATTCTTTACTATAAAGTCCGAAAGCTTTTTCATATATTCGTCTGCCGAAAGCTCGCCCTCGGAAACCATGGAAAGGCCCTTCTCCCAGCTTGCGGTAAGCGATGGCGAAAGAAGTGAACCTATGGACGCTGCGACGCAGTCAGTAACCATCTCTCCGAGAAGCGTAGGTGTAAGTACCTGTGTCTTTTTGTTGAGGGAAAGATAATGGTTTTTCTCAACAAGCTTTTTCAGTATCTCCGCCCTCGTCGCAGAGGTTCCTATCCCCTGGGACTTGATCTGCTCCCGCAGTTCCTCATCCTCTATGAGGTTTCCGGCATTCTCCATCGCAAGTATCATCGAGCCTGTGGTATAGCGTTTCGGAGGCGTTGTCTCACCCTCCTTCACCTTGAAGGATGAAAACCGAACGGGGCTTCCCTTCTTTAGCGAGTTCAAAAGATCAATGCTCTCCTGAGATATTCCTTCCTTTTCCTCCTTCTTTTGAAAGCTGTAGTCCATCACTGAAAGATAGCCCTTTTCGGAAGGTATCTTAAATGATGCTGAGAGTGTCTCGCCGTTTGACTCAACGTCGAGTGTGATCTTTTTGTATTCGGCCGGAGGATAAAAGATTGAAAGAAAGCGCCTTACGACTGTTTCATATACATCAGTGCTCCTCTTTGGAAGGGAGGAAAGAGCGGAAAGGCCCTGCCCTGTAGGGATAATGGCGTAGTGATCCGTGATCTTTTTGTCATCGGTATACTTTGACTTCTCGATATTTCTGAAGAGTCCTTTTTCGAGAATATGATTCGCATACTCCGAAACAGCCGGCAGCTTTGAAAGGCCCCTGATATTTTGATCTATGACCTTTGCTACCGCCGAAGAAAGCACACGGGCATCGGTTCTCGGATATGTGAGGAGTTTTTTTTCATACAGGTCCTGGATGATATTCAGAGTCTCGTCCGGGCTTATATGAAACAGCTTCGTGCAATCGCTCTGCAGCTCAGCGAGATTGTAGAGAAGAGGCGGATTTTTCTTTTCCGTCTTTTTGGATATCTCTTTCACTTTTCCGTCGGGTGAAAGTAATGAAAGAAGCTCCCTGGCATCCTCTTCCTTTTTAAAGCCGTTTTCCTTATAAAGAAGGGGAGAATTGAAGTACTTACTCCCCTCACAGACCTTCCACTCACATTCGATCTTTGAGGGGTCAAGTGTTCCTATTACCCTGTAGAAGGGAGTCTTTACAAACTGTCTAATCTCCCTCTCCCGCTTTACCACCATCCCGAGGACGCAGGTCATTACACGGCCGACGGAAACTGTGCAGTGCTTCTCGGATAGAAAACCTGCCATAGTCCTTCCGTGCCTTATCGTAAGGGCGCGGGAGAAATTGATTCCCATGAGATAGTCTTCCTTTGCCCGAAGGAAAGCAGCATCCGAAAGATTGTCATATTCCGATATGGGCTTTGCTTCCCTGATTCCGCGCTTGATCTCGTCATCGGTCTGTGAATTGATCCAGACACGAAGCTCCTTTTTGTCCTTCACGCCTGCTTCCTGCCTGACCAGCCGGTAGATATACTCACCTTCCCGTCCGGAGTCCGTGCAGACATATATCTTCTCCACATCGGGACGGTTAAGAAGCCCCTTTACGATATCAAACTGTTTTTTCGCGCTCTGAAGCACCTCATACTTGAAATCATCGGGAATAAAGGGGAGTGTCTCCATCCGCCATCTCTTAAGCTCCTCGTCATAGACCTCGGGATAGGACATTGTGACTAGATGACCGAAGCACCATGTCACGACGATGCGCTCGCTCTCCTGATAGCCGTCGTACTTTTTCATGGTCTCTGAAAAGCAGTCCGCGAACTGTCTTGCCACGGACGGCTTTTCCGCTATGAATAAGCTTTTCCCCATTATTTCTTTTCGATATATTTCTGCGCCGCAAGAAGCTCCGCACAGAGTACCGCTCCGCCTGCAGCGCCGCGGACCGTATTGTGCGAAAGGCCGACGAACTTCCAGTCGTAGATAGTATCAGGACGAAGGCGTCCTATCGAGACTCCAAAGCCCCTTTCATAATCAACGTCAAGCGTTACCTGGGGTCTGTTATCCTCTTCCATATAACGGATGAACTGCTTCGGCGCGCTCGGAAGATTAAGCTCCTGGGGAAGACCCGAAAGAGAAGTCATCTTTTCAATGAGTTCTTCTTTTGACGCCTTTTTTCTGAGCTTTACAAAACAAGCGGCAGTATGTCCGTAGAGTACAGGTACCCTCACGCACTGGCAGCTGATCTTTATATTGTCCGCAGATACGATCTCGCCGTTCTTTACAGACCCAAAGATGCGCAGCGGCTCCATCTCACTTTTTTCCTCCTCGCCGGAAATGAAGGGTATCACGTTTCCTTCCATCTCGGGCCAGTCCTTGAAGGTCTTTCCTGCGCCGCTTATAGCCTGATAGGTGGTCGCTATCACCTCATAGGGTTCAAAGTCTCTCCATGCGTAAAGCACAGGAGTATAGGACTGAATGGAACAGTTCGGCTTCACTGCGATGAAGCCCCTCTTCGTGCCAAGACGCTTCCTCTGATATTCAATGACATCGAGGTGTTCGGGATTAATCTCCGGGACTATCATCGGGACATCCGGAGTCCAACGGTGAGCGCTGTTGTTTGAAACGACCGGGGTCTCCGTCTTTGCGTAATCCTCTTCGATCTTTTTGATCTCATCCTTTGACATATTGACAGCGGAAAAGACGAAGTCAACATCCTTCGTTACCGCATCGATCTCCGTGATATCCTTTATCACAAGGTCCTTCACATTTGAAGGAACGTCGCCATCCAGCTTCCAGCGTCCTTCGACAGCTTCCGCATATGTCTTTCCCGCGCTCCTTCCGCTTGCTGCAACAGTTGTCACAGTAAACCAGGGGTGATCATTCAAAAGCGATATGAACCTCTGCCCCACCATTCCGGTTGCTCCGAGTATTCCGCATCTTAACTTCTCCATTTTCTCACTCTCCTTATCTTCATTTTCCGACTAGTGTATCCTGAAGCTTATGTAAACTCAAAAGAAAGTCTTCTTCCTTCTTTATCGATTCAAGCATGGCAACACGCCCCGGTGCGCCCGTGGTCTTTCTTTGATCCACGCAGTTTTTCAGGTCGATTGCTTCGTATATATCATTATCAAAGCTTTCTGAAAATCCTTTATATTCCTCAATAGTAAGTTCGTCAAGTGTTTTTCCCTTTTCGATGGCATAAATGATGATCCTGCCTATGATCCCGTGAGCGTCCCGGAAAGGCACGCCTTTCTTCACAAGATAATCCGCGGCATCCGTAGCGTTGGTAAAGCCACCCCCGGCAGAAGCCTTCATCCTTTCTTTGTTGAAGGACGCGGTCTTTATCTCGCCGTTTGTGAGGATAATGCAGCTTTTTACGGTATCAAGGGCATCAAAGAAGACCTCCTTATCCTCCTGCATATCCTTGTCATAGGCAAGGGGCAGAGCCTTCATCGTAGTAAAGAGGGACATCATTGCTCCGTATACCCGGCCGGTCTTTCCTCTCACAAGCTCGGCGATGTCGGGATTCTTCTTCTGCGGCATAATGGACGAGCCTGTGGAGTAAGCATCATCCAATTCTATGAACCTGTACTCGTCACTGTTCCAGATGATGATCTCTTCGGAAAGCCGCGAAAGATGCATCATGATGATCGACATGGCTGAAAGAGATTCAAGAAGATAATCCCTGTCCGAAACCCCGTCTATGGAATTTCTCATCGGTCCCTTGAAGGAAAGCTCATGTGCCGTCATCTCCCTGTCAAGGGGATATGTAGTCCCGGCGAGAGCTCCCGAGCCGAGAGGAGAATAATTCATCCGATCGTATATGCCAGTCAATCTTTCGCAGTCCCTTGAAAACATCTCAAAATAAGCTCCCATATGGTGGGAAAGCGTTATGGGCTGGGCCTTCTGAAGATGGGTGAAGCCGGGCATTGTCGTATCCACATTATCTTTCATTATCGAAAGGATGGTATCAAGAAGCTCAAGCAAAAGTCCACGGATCTCCACCACACTGCTTCTTGCAAAAAGCCTCATATCGAGCGCAACCTGATCATTCCTGCTTCGTCCGGTGTGAAGGCGCTTTCCCGCATCTCCTACCCGCTCTGTGAGCTTTGCCTCGACAAAGGAATGGATATCTTCGTAGTCACCCTCTATCTTGAGCTTTCCCGAAGTGACATCATCCTTTATTGAGAGCAGGCCCTCTCTTATTTTCTTTCCATCCTCTTCAGAAATAATGCCCTGCTTTGAAAGCATCGAGGAATGGGCGAGACTCCCCTCTATATCAGCAAAGAAGAGCCTTTTGTCAAATGAAAGGGAATCATTGAATTTCCTTACAAGGGTGTCGGTTTCCTTTGTAAACCTGCCGCCCCAGAGTCCCTGAAATTCCTCAGCCATCGCACGTCACCTCTTTTTTTGAGAAAACACATCCGCAGTAATTCTGCCTGTAGAGCCCGTATTCCTTTGAAAGCTCTGTTGACCTTTGAAAGCCTCCTCTTTTCTTAAATTCCGAAAAAAGATAAGGCACACCGTATTCCTTTGAAAGCTCGTCTCCTATAGAGTTTAATAGAGAAGCATTCTTCAAAGGACTAATCGAAAGAGTGGTCGTAAAATAATCAAAGCCATTCTCCTTCGCATACGCCGCCGCTTTCGAAAGCCGAAGGCGAAAGCATTTCTCGCAGCGCTTTCCTCCCTCGGGTTCATCTTCAAGCCCTTTGGCAGCCTCATAGAATTCCTTCGGCTCATATCTTTCCGAAACGAGACGAACCGGTCTTTTTGCCGGGAAGCTCGAAAGGAATCGCTCCTCCTCGCTCACCCGTCTTTCATATTCCTGAAGTGAATCAATATTGGGATTGTAAAAAAAGACAGTGATATCGAAGTACTCTGAAAGGTATTCGACGCAGTAGGAGGAACAGGGAGCGCAGCATGCGTGAAGAAGAAGTGATGGCGTTTTCCCCTTGGATACGATATCAGAAACGGTATCATCAAGCCATTTCTGATAAACTCCTATGGAACGGGACATGGCACTTATGCCTTTTCTTCTCTCGTCCAGAAATAAAGAAGAACTATCGAGAGTACATAAACCCCGGTCATGATGAGCATGAACAAAAGCCGTCCGAAGATAAGTCCAAGGGCTATCTCTAAAAGGACGACAAGCCCGTGAACGAAAATGGGCGTCGGAAATAAAAGTGCCGCCATACCGGCCTCAAGCAGCGCGATTATCACTGTCGCCGTCACCGCAACTGTCTCCGGAAGTCCGAAGGCCGAGAGCAGTATCGCGAAGAGAAGATAGGCGATAAACACGAATAACAATATCCACGGCAGTTTCACCGCAGATGAAGGATTTACTTTTTTGATCTTTGTTTTTTCATTACTCATAATGCACAGATTATAGCAGTACAGCGCAACATAAACAATGTTTTTTTTCGCCTAAAGAAGCCCCCTGCGGCAGGCTTTCCCGCCGCAGGCATAATAAAAACTAAAAAGTTATGCTGTCCGTTGAAGCATCATAGAAATACGCGTGGTCGGAAAGCACTTCATCCGGTGAGACCGTGGTCGAGTTTACCTCACGCACCATCTCATCTATTTCCTCCCTGCATTTTGCAGTCACTTCCGGCAAAAGAAGTACCTCATGCACACTCGACGGAATGACGCAGAGCTTATCTGTGCCAAGTGTTTTCGAAGCTTTCCTAAGTTCTCCCTTGTACAATATCGTCGCCGCCCCGTAATTTTTCCTCTCGTTTGTAAGAACATAAAGAGGAGAATTGTCATAAGCTTCCAGCTCGTCCTGATCGATGATACCTATACTCTTCATTACCTCATTCATTGGAATAAGGGTGGGCGGGAGCAGCCTTTTCATATTGGAAGCCGCTATCTCGTAAAGCTCTTCCTTTTTCTTTCCCCACTCCTCCATATGGGAGTTGTGGATAAGGATCGCTCCGAGTCCCTCTCCCTCTACTTCGAGTAAGAATGAAAATGTCACCGCAAGATCAAGATAAGGCATGAAGGGGACGTCGGAAAGAAGCTTTTCGTTCTTCTTTCTGTTTATGAGACGAAACACGATATTCTCTCGCGCCCTTTCAAACCTGGTGAAGTCCTCTGTGTCGAAGGCCTTTGTATTCCTGTGATTATTGTATGCATCAAAGATAATGTCTATTATCTCATCAAAGGAATTCAGTCCGCTTTGAAAGGCGTCGAAAAAAGGATCCAGATAGATGGTAGGGGAAATCTGTGAGTTTGGCTCTGAGATCACAAGTCCGTCGAGCTCTCTGTCATTTGTCTTGATTATCTTTTGAATCTGAAAGGATGTGTCCTTGGGAAAACGCTTCTCAAGAGTATCGATGACGCTTCCCCGAAATTCTTCGTATGTCATGTTTTTCCTCCAAATGTAATGAAAGGAAAAACCGCAGCATACATTTTAAAGAGCGGGATCTCTTTGTAGGAACGGATTATATTCCTCGAAAAATGAAATTGCAAGATAAAAATTTTGAAAATATAATAAGTGTCGTCAAAAGCCAAAACGAAAAGAGGTCATTATGAAGGGGCTGTGGCACGAAAAACTGCAAGACGAATTCAGAGAACCTTATTACAGGGAGCTTTATATAAAAGTCAACGAAGCCTATAAAAAAGGCACCGTCTATCCGCCTCAGGATCAGGTCTTCAACGCTTTTGTCTTCACCCCCTACGAGGAGATGAAGGTCGTGATACTCGGGCAGGATCCCTATCACGAGCCCGGACAGGCAAACGGCCTCGCCTTTTCAGTAAACCCCGGGATCCGCATTCCCGCGTCACTCCAGAACATCTATAAGGAGCTTTCGACCGATATCGGCTGCTACATCCCAAACACGGGCGACCTCACGAAATGGGCAAAGCAGGGAGTCCTTCTTCTTAACACCTCTCTCACCGTCATGGCGCACTCGGCGGCTTCCATGTTCAATTACGGATGGGAACGCTTTACG
>OMRF01000205.1 GCA_900313435.1 uncultured Lachnospiraceae bacterium
ATGCCTTATGTCCGCCGATCTGGCGGTTTCTGTCCTGCATGGTTGCCCCTTCGAGGAAGTTGGTACCGCGCAGGATCGCATTTTTACCGTATTTCTTCTTGATATCGAGGATGGCCTTCTGCATCTTCTTCTCGCGTTCAAGCTCTTCCTCTTCTCTTTTCTCCTCAAGCTCGATTGCACCGTAATCCGTAAACAGATCAAGCTGCTCGTATTTTTCTTTCTTCGGTATATCCCGCTCCGGTATCACCCTGCAGACGGCGATATTGATGCGACGGATCAAAAGTGCCGGGTCCACATGCCTGTCAAATAATTTGGTCACTGCGTCCACGATCATCCTTGTGGATGCGGTATATCTCGAGAGGTTCTCGGTACCGTGAGCATGCTTCGGCACACGTCTTCCGTAGTAGTCGATACTGACATCTCCCTTGTAGGCCTTTGCGCGTTCCGGATCGTTGAGACATTCCACATCGTAACCCACAGTAAGTACCACCTGATCCGTGACGAGCCCCTTTTCCACCAAATGCAGGGAAGATACATCCGCCATCTCCATGGCTACGATCCTCGCCTTTTCAAAGGTATACGGGGAAGACAACACCTGACCGTTCGAAAAAGAATTCGAGCTCGGCCGATATTTCCGGATCAGATCCATGGTGACAGGCTCATAGCCCCAGGCATGATCGATCAAGAGCTCCGCATTGATACCGAAGGCCTTGTATAGGACCTCCTCGTTCTCAAGCGAAAGCCTTGCCACATCGCCCATGGTATATATGCCCATAGAGGCAAGTCGTTTGGCATAGCCCCTGCCGATTCGCCAGAAATCCGTGATGGGTCTGTGCCCCCAGAGATGCTCTCTGTAGGACATCTCATCAAGTTCTGCGATCCGCACTCCGTTTTCATCCGCAGGCATATGCTTGGCCCGGATATCCATGGCAATCTTTGCGAGATAGAGATTGGTGCCGATGCCTGCAGTCGCCGTGATCCCCGTCTCCTCATAGACTTCCCGCACCAGCTTCATGGCAAGGGCGTGTGCATCCATTTGATAGGTGTTCAGGTAATCCGTCGCGTCGATAAAGACCTCGTCCACCGAGTAGACAACGATGTCTTCAGGCGCGATATATCTCAAGTAGATCTGATAGATCTCGGAGCTGTATTTCATGTAATGCGCCATCCGCGGCGGTGCCGCGATGTAGGAAAGCTTGTACTCGGGATGCGCATCCAGTTCCTCAGCAAGAAAGGATTCCTGTGTAAACTCCCCGCCGGGCGCTTTTTTCTCCCGCGCGAGATTTACCTCCTTCACGCGCTCCACTACCTCAAAGAGCCTGGCCCGTCCGGGGATACCGTAGGCCTTTAATGAAGGAGATACGGCCAGACAGATGGTCTTTTCCGTACGACTTTCGTCGGCCACCACAAGATTCGTGGTAAGCGGGTTGAAGCCGCGCTCCACGCATTCCACGGAGGCGTAAAAGGACTTTAAGTCTATAGCGATGTAGATTCGTTCTTCTTTCATAACTATATAATGATCCCGCCGCCGAGTACATAATCACCGTCATAAAACACAGCGCTCTGTCCCGGTGTTGCGGCGCGCTGCGGCTCATCAAAGAAAAGCCTTGCCCTGTCATCTTCCGTTCTTGTCAGCACGCAAGGCTGCTCCTTCATCCTGTAGCGAAGCTTGGCCTTGCATCTGATCTCACCGGTCGGTGCCTCTCCTGTGATCCAGTGGAAATCCTCCACAAATACCTCCCGGGAAAAGATCTCACTCTCATCCGCAAGGACAACCACATTGTGAGTCACGTCGATCTTGCTCACATAGAGACGTTTCTCGGAGGCTACTCCGAGTCCGCGCCTTTGCCCGATGGTATAATTGATGATCCCGTTATGCCGTCCGATCACCTTGCCCGCGGTATCGATGATATCCCCGGGCGGAAACTCCGTGTTCGTAAACCGACGGATCATCGCGGCATAGTCGCCGTCAGGCACAAAGCAGATATCCTGACTCTCCTTTTTTTCCGCAGTCACAAAGCCATGTTCCCTTGCCAGCTCACGAATCTCATCCTTCGTATACTCTCCCAGAGGAAAGCGCGTATGCGCAAGCTGTGCCTCCGTAAGATCATGTAGTACATAGCTTTGGTCCTTGTTTGCATCCTTGCCCTTCATCAGGTAAAAATGCCCGTTTTCCTCTTTTACACGGGCATAATGCCCGGTCACGATGTAATGAAGCCCGAGAGACTCCGCTTTCTGATAGAGCGTATCAAACTTCATATAGCGGTTGCAGTCGACACAGGGGTTCGGTGTTCTCCCGTGCATATAGCTCTCACAAAACGGAAGGATGACCTTTTCGGTAAATTCCTGTTCATAGTGAAGAATGTGGTACGGTATGCCGATGCGTTCACAGACCGCACGCGCATCGTCCGTGTCCTTCTTGCTGCAGCAGGTCCCGAAGATGTCCTCTCCGATCATATCGTTCTCGTAGAGGCGCATGGTACAGCCCTCGCAGGTAAAGCCTTCGCGCTTCATCAGCATGGCAGCCACACTGCTGTCCACCCCGCCGCTCATGGCGATCAGGGCACTGTTTTTAATTGTTTCCGTCTGATTTTCCATGTCCACTATTCTACCACAAATCAGTGTTTTTTTTAATATGTTTTTAATCTTCGGACACTTGAATTTTAATTTCCGTTCGATATAATAGCATTGTAATCAGGAAGTAATCATACCATTACAAATTATACAAGGAGAAAAAACATGAATAAAGACGAATTCTTGGAGGAACTTGAATACAAGCTGCGCGGTCTTCCGGAGGAGGATTACCACCGTGCCATGAACTACTACAAGGACCGCATCTCGAATGCAAACTATCCGACGGACGCCGATGTGACAAGGCTGCTCGGTACGCCGGACGAGGCCGCACGCGAAGTCTTAAACAAGACCTATAACAAGCCGGTCAAGATCCCGAAGGAAAAACATAAATCCCATGTTCCCGGATGTCTGTTCGGGACAATCGCCTTCCTTGTCATCGCGGTATTCGGAGCGCGTTTTCTGGTAAGGCACTTCCATGTGAAGCTTCCATGGAACATCCCGTTTATTACAGCAACCGAAATGGAGAGCGGAACCGTGATCTTAGATAAATTCGAAAGCATGAATATCGAAGCTGACACCGCGGAGATCGATGTTGTCTTTACAGGTAAGGAATACAAGCTGGACTACGAGCTTGATTCCGGCGAACCGGTCGCTACCGTAGAAAACGGCAAGCTTACGGTTAAGCAGAATAAAAAATCCGGCACCTGGTTTAGCTTCGGAAGCGATAACAAAATCAAGATCTATGTGCCGGAAGACGCACAGCTTTCCCTTGCAGAGATCAAAACGGACACCGGAAGCATTTATGTGGATGACGGCGTGATCGACGAGCTCACCATGAATACAGATACAGGCTCCGTACACTGTAACCATAACGACTGCAAAAAGCTCAAAATGCTGACAGATACCGGTTCAAGTCATATTGAACTTACTGCTGCAGAATCAGCCGAGATCAAGGTGAGCACCGGCTCCATTCACATCAACAAATCCGAGATTCCGAGCCTTACATGCAAGTCCTCCACCGGATCACTGACGATTGAAGACACCACCTTCGATATGCTTACGGCAGGACTCGATACGGGAAGCGCAACCGTCAAATCAAACGGAAGTCTTTCGGATTACAACATGGACTTAAAGACCGATACCGGAAGCATCAAATTAAACGGCGACAAGCAGGAAGGATCCTCCTATCATCAGGACGGAAAGACAAACAAGGGTATAAAAATCGAAACCGATACGGGAAGTATCAGAGTAGAAATCAATTAAAAAGATAAGCACCGCGGATGCGGTGCTTATTCTTTATTTCTCTATGATCTTATTGATCGCTTCTATTGCAAGGCCGGTTTTTTCTGCGATCTGTTCTGCCGTCATACCGGCATCCTCATGAAGTGCGGTGACACGGACAACTGTTTCCGCGGGGATATCCGATTCTTTTTTCTCCATACTGATGGTGGGAGCCTCCTTGCCCTCTTCCACCGGTTTATCTCCTGCGGCATCCTTCTCTCGCTTGGATTTTTCCGCCTCATATTTCAGGATAAAGGAATTCAAATCGTTGAACTTTTCCGCCTGCATCTTCTTAAATTCCATATTCTTTTTTGAATACCGGTGCACTGATACAATGAACACGATCATCACGATCGCAAAAAACACAATGTAAAGCGCAGCACCGCTGATCGCTAAAACCATATGATTATTCTCCATGTTTATTCTGTAACTGATCAAGCTTTGCAAGGCACCCGCAGATCAGCTCCACGGTATCGTCGATGGAAACAAGACTGCTGTTCACGAACATATCATAGCTGTCAAGTGCGCCCCATTTCTTGGTACTGTAGAAATTATAATAGGATGCACGAGACTTATCTTCCTTCATGATCTGTGCCTTGGCCTTATCCTCCGACAGTTGAAACCTCTCGGCAACGGTTTTGATCCGCACCTCTAAGGGGGCGTGGATAAAGAGACTTAAGAGCTTGGGATTGTGACGGAGCGCATAATCCGCACAGCGCCCCACGATCACGCAGGGGCCCTGATCCGCAAGCTTTTTGATGGTATCGTAGGTCGCCTGGAAAGCCTGTTGGTTTAAGTTTGCCTGGTAACCGTTGTTTGTAAATGTGTAGCTGTAGGGGTCCATCACAAGGTTGTAAAGAAAGCTTCTGTTCGGTTTTTCATCCAGGCTTTTTAAGATGGCGGTAGACATACCGCTCTCCTTTGCCGCTTCATTTAAAAGTTCCTTGTCGAAAAAACGATATCCCATTTTCTCGGCCAGACGACGACCGATCTCACGGCCGTTACTTCCAAACTGCCGTCCAATGGTAATGACTGTTCGATCCATACAAAATCCCCCTTTCACTTCCTCCTTGGTTTAAACATCTTGTCAAAATCCTCATTGTTCATAAAGAATAATGCAACAACGAAAAACAGTATCAACCCGCAAGTTACAAAGATGTCTGCCACATTAAACACCGGGAAATTGATCAGCCTGAAATCCAGGAAATCCACCACATAGGCAAGACGGATACGATCGATCATATTTCCGATGGCTCCTGCCACCACACAAACGATCAACACTCTGATAAGCCCGAATTTCCCGGAAAGTGTTGCAATGTTGTAATACATATAGGAAAACAGGAGCACTACCGGGATGGTAAAGAGCAGGAAAAAAAATCGTTTGCCCTGAAACAGCCCCCAAGCCATACCGGCATTTTGAATATAGGTCAGATGAAAAACATCCTTTATTACCGGTCTTGTCTCCCCGAGTGCGAAACTATCCGTGATCAGATACTTCGTAAACTGATCCAAAAAGATCAACACACAGACAGCAAGGATCGGTATG
>OMRF01000018.1 GCA_900313435.1 uncultured Lachnospiraceae bacterium
CATAATGGATGACAACACCCTGGTGCTTGTTCCGGTAAATCCCGAACCCGGACAAGAGGGGATGCCGATGTATACAGGTTCTCTGCTCCTTACGGATGCATTTGAGGGCGTATTCTGGGCAGGGTGATCGTGACTGACAACAGCATTCAAGGAGGTAAATGATCATGGAAATGCAGATGGAATTTGTCAGGGAGCTTCCTCTTCCGGTAGAACTGAAAGAGCAGTTTCCACTTGATGAAAAGCTTAAGGCAGTAAAAGAAGAAAGAGATAATGAGATCATAAAGATATTCAAGGGCGAGGACGACCGCCTGATCCTTCTCATCGGTCCCTGCTCTGCGGACAGGGAGGATGCGGTTCTTGAATATATGAACCGCCTTGCTCCGGTAGCAGAGAAGGTGAAGGACAGGCTCCTCATCATCCCGAGATGCTACACGAACAAGCCCCGTACCAAGGGCACCGGTTACAAGGGTATGCTTCATCAGCCTGATACTTCAAAGGGCGAGGACATGCTTGCGGGTATCATAGCTATCCGTGAGCTTCATACCAGGATCCTTTCGGAGACCGGCTTTACCTGCGCTGATGAGATGCTCTATCCCGAAAACCACAGATACTTATCAGACCTCCTTTCTTATGTTGCTGTGGGAGCGCGAAGCGTAGAGGATCAGCAGCACCGCATTGTGGCATCCGGTGTCGGGATCCCGGTGGGGATGAAGAACCCGACCTCCGGCGATATCTCCGTGATGATGAACGCCATCACCGCCGCCCAGACTCCGCAGCGCTTTGTTTACAGGGGCTGGGAGGTTCAGACTACGGGAAATGAATACACTCATGCTATCCTCCGCGGCTTTGTAGATCAGTTCGGACGATCCACCGCCAATTATTATTACGAGGATCTGAGGCGCTTAAGAGAAGCCTATGACAAGGGCGATTTCAAAAACCCTTCCGTCATCGTGGACTGCAATCATTCAAATTCAGGAAAACAGTATCTGGAACAGATCAGGATAGCGAAGGACATACTGCATTCCTGCCGCCACTCAGAGGATATCAGATCTCTCGTGAAGGGACTCATGATAGAGAGCTATCTCTTAGACGGAAGTCAGGGAGTGGACGAAGGTGTTTACGGCCGCTCGATCACGGACCCCTGTCTCGGCTGGGAAAAGACAGAGCAGCTCATTATGGATATCCACGATCTGCTGTCTTGAATTACATTAAGGAAAAATGTTAAAGACCCTCATCAAGGAAGAATCGAATATCAACAGGAAAAAGCAGGCCTTAGAGGACTACTTTGATTCCCCTACCGAAGAGAATACGCAACGCGTATTTAACACTTATGCCTATCTCGTGAAGACTACTGCGGGAAGGCTGAAAGTATTCCTCGGAGAAACTGCTTCTCTTGATGAGCTTACCGATACCGGGATAACAGGTCTCATCGAGGCCATTCATAAATATGACAGGGGGCAGAAGGTTTCCTTTGAAGGCTATGCGTCCGCGAGGATCAAAAGGGCGATGCTTCTTGCCGTCGGAAAAAAGGGATCGGTGCAGGAAAGGCTCACCTCAACAAAAAAGAAGATAGACGGGGCGAGGGAGGAACTTCGCATTTCAACCGGACATTATCCCGATGACATAGATGTGGCGAGAAAGATCGGACTCTCCCTCACCGCGCTTGTGGAGGCGGAGGAAGCCTTTAAGCTTTCGCAGGCGGTCTCCTTTGATAGCTACATCGAGGAAAATATAAGGCTTTCAAAAGCGCCTGAAAGTGTGAGACCGCAGAGGTTCGAAAAGAACGAGCTGTCTCTCCGTCTTAAGTCTTCAATGGCTCTTCTTACGAAAGAGGAACAGAAGGTCATCCTTATGTTCTATTACGAGGATCTGACCCAGCGTGAGATTGCCGGTGTTCTTGATATCTCAGAGGATGAGGTAGCGTCGATCCACGTATCCGCAATGTCAAAGATGCAGGCGGAAATGCTTGAATATATGGATATTTTCATAAATGCCGTGTGATTATTTTCGTTGAAAACGAAGGTCAAATGATATATTATCTTTGCGGTGTTTTTTGTGAGCTGAGGAGGTTTTTTTATGGACAAGGTAAAAAAGGTTTTTGGGAACAAGCTTGTCGTAGCGATCCTTTCCATCGCACTCGGTGTGATATTCATCGTACTTCGCGGTGGAGTCATCGATGTGGGCATCATGGTCATCGGTATCGTGCTCCTGGTCGCGGCGGCGTTTTTCATTATTACTTATTTCACATCCAAGGCGGAGAACAAGCCTGTACAGAACATAGTGTTTGCGATCATAGCGGCGGCCATAGGAATACTTCTTCTCGTGAAGCCTGCCTTCATCGCAGGTTTATCCTTAGTCGTGATAGGTATAATACTTATCATTGTCGGTGTGCTTGATCTTATTGAAAGCGTTAAGTCAAGCGGTACTCCAAGGATACTTTCCTTAATCGTCGCGGTCCTTCTTATCGTTCTCGGGATCGTCATGTTCTTCAATCCTATCGGTTTCCTGGATATTATCACGGTATTCATTGGTATAGCGCTTCTCGTGAACGGTATAGTGATGCTGCTTGCAAATGCGTCCCAGCCCCCTTCGGTAAGTGAAGGCTGAATTATAAAACAAATGTGCCTGCTTGAATTAACAGGCAGGCACTTCTTATTTTGTCATGGAAAATAATTTTTTCGCGATGATCTCGCGACTTAAATGGATCGACCGCTGGGCTCTCATGAAGAATTCCTCCAATGAGAATCTTTCCGAGCATTCGCTGGAGGTTGCGATGATAGCCCACGCTCTCTGCATCATAGGAAATAAGAGGCTTGGGAAAAACCTAAATGGTGAGCGCGCTGCCCTTATCGGAATGTATCATGACGCGACAGAGATCATCACCGGTGATATGCCTACTCCTGTCAAATATTATAATGACGAGATCAGGCATGTGTACAAGGATATAGAAAAGGAAGCGCAGCGCCGGTTGATCTCACTTCTTCCCGCTGATCTTTCCGATGAATACGAGAGCATCTTTTCTCCGGGAGAGGAGCTTTCCTACGAGAAAAAGCTCGTAAAGGGGGCAGACAAGCTCTCTGCCTATATCAAATGCATAGAGGAGGAAAAAGCGGGAAACAGGGAGTTTCTCTCGGCGGAAGAAGCGACGCTCCGCTCGCTTAAGAAAATGGATCTTCCGGAGGTGGATATATTCATAGAGGAATGTATTCCCGGCTACAGAAAGACTTTGGATGAGCTCCGCTGCTGAAAGGAAAATAATGGAAAATATCGAGCTTCAAAAAATCGCAAACAAGATCAGGAAGGGCATCATAATCAGTACCTTCCACGCGAAGAGCGGGCACCCCGGCGGTTCCCTCTCGGCAACGGAACTGTTCACCTACCTTTTCTTTGAAGAGATGAAGGTGGATCCGAAGAACCCCCACGACAGCGACCGTGACCGCTTTGTCCTTTCAAAGGGGCACTGCGCACCCGGGTATTATGCTGCCCTGTCCTTAAAGGGCTTCTTCCCCTTTTCGGATCTTGAGCAGCTGCGCCACACCGGCTTTTATCTTCAGGGACATCCTGATATGAAGATGGTGCCCGGCGTTGATATGTCATCGGGCTCCCTTGGACAGGGCGTTTCTGCGGCAGTCGGAATGGCACTTGCCGGGCGGCTTGACAGTAAGGATTACCGGGTCTATTCCCTTCTCGGTGATGGCGAGATAGAGGAGGGACAGGTTTGGGAAGCCGCAATGTTTGCGGGCGCGAGGAAGCTTGACAATCTCGTACTTATCATAGACAACAACAATCTTCAGATAGATGGCGAGATAGGAGAGGTCTGCTCACCTTATCCCATAGACAAAAAATTCGAAGCCTTCAATTTCCACACCATTAATATCGACGGCAATGATTTCGATGAGATCAGAAAGGCGCTGAAAGAGGCGCGGGAAACAAAGGGACAGCCTACTGCGATCATAGCCCATACTGTCAAAGGAAAGGGCGTATCCTTCATGGAGAATGAGGTGGGCTGGCATGGAAAGGCCACTAATGAAGAGGAATTTAAGATAGCAATGGAAGAGCTTGAGAAAGCAGGTGAGTCCCTTGAGTAATATGCCTTTTGAAGTCGGAAAAAAAGCAGCCACAAGGGATGCCTATGGAAAGGCTCTTCTGGAACTCGGAAGACTTCACCCTGATGTGGTGGCGCTGGACGCAGATCTTGCGGACTCGACAAGATCCGGGTTTTTCAAGAAGGAGTTTCCTGACAGGTTCTTTGACTGCGGTATCGCGGAAGCGAATATGGCCGGGATCTCCGCAGGACTGGCCTCCTGTGGGAAGACCCCTTTTATGAGCTCCTTTGCGATGTTTACATCGGGTCGTAATTACGAGCAGATCAGAAATTCAATTGCCTATCCTGCTCTTAACGTGAAGATAGGCGCTTCCCACGCGGGTATTACGGTCGGAGAGGACGGGGCTACCCACCAGTGCCTTGAAGACATATCCCTCATGAGGACTCTTCCCAATATGAAGGTGATATGCCCCTCCGACGCGGCTGAAGCATATAAGGCTGTCATGGCGGCTTATGATATAGAGGGTCCTGTTTACCTTCGTCTCTCCCGGTTTTCAACGGTGATAGCTCATGATGACAGTTACGAGTTTCATCTCGGAAAGGGCGAGGTCTTAAAAGACGGAGATGACCTTACTATAGTGGCGACAGGTCTTCCTGTTCCTTCGGCGGTTGAGGCCGCACGTGAGCTTGAAAATGAAGGGATCTCTGTCCGGGTCATCAATATGGCATCTATCAAGCCCATCGACAAGGAACTCTTGATAAAAGCAGCTCTTGAGACAAAGCGGATCCTGACGGTTGAGGAACACTGGATCACCGGAGGCCTCGGAAGCGCCGTCCTTGAAGCCATATCGGAGGACGCGCCCGTCTGGGTGAAGAGACTCGGAATACCCGATGTATTCGGGGAATCCGGTCCCGCCGCAGAGTTGGTCGCAAAGTTCGGACTTGACAAGGAAGGTATAAAAAAGTCGGTAAAGGATTTCTTGAACAGTTGAAAACGGGGGGCATTGCCCCCCTCATTTTAGATTGTATGAAAGATAGAGAGTGACAGGCAAAAATGGCTACATTTCTAATTGGAATAGCGATCCTGATAGTAGGAGGCGCCCTTTACGGACGTCTGTGCGAGAAGGTATTCAGACCTGACGACAGGCAGACACCCGCATTTTCAAAGCAGGACGGGGTGGATTATGTTCCCATGCCGAAGTGGAAGAATTCCCTTATCAATCTCCTAAACATCGCGGGAACAGGTCCGATCCTGGGTCCCATCCAGGGAATACTCTTCGGTCCCATAGCTTTCATCACCATCCCCATTGGCTGTGTCATCGGCGGCGCGATGCATGATTATTTCTCCGGAATGATCTCCATGCGCGAGGGCGGGATCCAGATGCCCGAGATGATAAAAAGAAATACGAACAAGGGCATCTTCGGGATCTACGCGGTCTTTGTATGTGTTGTGCTGTTTTTGATCGGCGTGGTCTTCATCTATACACCCGGTGATATCATGGCGACCCAGGTCCTTCATACAGGCGGGACCGTTTCTGAACCTTCAACCTGGATCATCTACATCGCGATCTTTGCTTATTATCTCGTTGCCACTGTCTTTCCCATCGACAAGATAATAGGAAAGGTCTACCCCGTATTCGGTGCGGTCCTTCTCCTGTCCGCCGTCGGCGTATTCGTAATGCTCTTTGTAAAGGCTTATCCTCTTGTAAATGTGTGGGATTCCTGGAGCCTTAACGGCTTTGATTTCGGCGCGTATTTCACCAGCGAGCGCTTCATCCCGTCGTTTTTCATAACGGTTGCCTGCGGCATCCTATCAGGCTTTCATTCGACCCAGATCACTCTTGTTACAAGGACCACAAAGAGTGAGCGCGAGGGCCGCATGACCTTCTACAATATGATGATAATCGAGGGCTTTATAGCTATGGTATGGGCAGCAGGCACCATGGCCATGATAGGGGTAGGCGCTGCTGAGAGCGGCATCACCATGCAGATGACCGAAAAGGGTTGGAGTTATTTTCAGGAGGTAAACGGCACTCTTCAACAGATATCCGCAACCAGCGTGGTCGGGGTGGTGTGCCGGAATATGCTTGGACCCGTGGGAGGTATCATAGCGACGATAGGCGTTATCATCCTGCCCATCACATCAGGGGATACCGCACTTCGCTCACTCCGTCTCATCATCGCCGATACCTTCCATATCAAGCAGAATAAGATAATAAAAAGAATACTGCTGGCGCTTCCTGTTTTCGGACTCGTTTTCCTCGTACTCATATGGGCGAAGGCAGATCCAAACGGTTTCAGAACGATCTGGCGCTATTTCGGATGGTCGAACCAGACGCTGGCAGTATTTGCGCTCTCCTCCATAATGATATGGCTTATGACAAACGACAGGAAAAAGTTTCTTTGGATCCCTCTGATACCGCTTACTTTCTATGCCTTCATTACTTCAAGCTTTATATTGAGTGCTCAGATCGGCTTCAGACTTCCGCTTACGGTCGCTTATCCGCTGGGAGCGGTATTTGCGATCGCGGTGACAGGATTCGCACTTTACAGGGGAAATAAAAAGACGGCTGTTTCTACGGTTTAAGAGTTCATGAAGAATGTGAGAAAAAAAACATTATCATTTTTTGCAGCGCTATTCATAGCGCTGTTTTCCGTGCTTCCGATCACTGCACAAGCTTCTTCGGATAACAATACGGGAGAGAGTGAACTGGCTTTTCTTTCGGAAAAAGGCGTAAGGATAGGCGTTGCCACCGGGACTATCCAGGACATGATCGTGAACAGCCTTTATCCCGATGCCGATATAGAGTATATCGAAAAATTTCAGGGCTATCTCTCTGTTTCCCAGGGAAAGCTTGATGCCTATGTCTATGACAAAAGGCAGATGCTTCTTGCTATAGCAAACGGGCAGCAGGGAGTGAGGGTCCTTGATGAGACCCTTGCAGAACCAGCAAAGGTCGCGTTGGGAATATCAAAAAATCCTGCCATCCCGGAGTTTAAGAATAGTCTGAATTACTTCATCGATAAGATCAAGGCGGACGGAACCCTCGATGATATGTATGAAAGATGGTCGGTCCAGGGAAACTATGATATGCCTCAGATCGATGCGCCTTCAAATCCCCATTATCATATCAAGGTAGCGACTACCGGGGACGTGGCGCCTTACAGCTTTTATCAGAATAATGAGTTGACGGGCTATGATATTGAGATAATGAAACGTTTTGGCGCCTGGTTCGGCGCTGATATCGAGTTCTTTATATATGATTGGGACTCCATCGTTCCTGCACTGCAGGCGGGCAAGGTCGATGTCATATCCTCAAACCTGAATGATACTCCCGAAAGGGAGGAGGCCATAGATTTTTCAGATTCCCTTTATGAAATAGAGCACGGCGTCATGGTACAGGACACCGGTACAGAAGCGAAGCCGGGCATTTTTGAAAGCATAGCTGACAGCTTTGAAAAGACCTTCATCAAGGAAGATCGATACAAGCTTTTCCTTTCGGGAATTCTTACTACGGTGATCATCACTGTATTTTCCATTCTTTTCGGGACAGCCTTGGGATTTATTATTTATATGTGCTGCAGAAAGGGCAAAAAGGCTCCGAATATTATCGCGAAGATATTCTTTTCCCTGATACATGGAATGCCCGTCGTGGTGCTTCTCATGATACTGTATTACATTGTCTTTGCGAAGGCTGCGGTCAGCGGAACAATAGTTGCGATCATTGCCTTTACACTTGTATTTGCGTCAGCGGTCTTTTCTATGCTGAAGGCGGGAGTCGGCGCAGTTGAAAGGGGACAGGAGGAGGCGGCGCTTTCACTGGGCTACGGCGATCTTAGATCATTCTTTAGGATAATACTGCCTCAGGCACTTCCCCATTTTCTTCCGACATACAAGGGAGAGGTGGTATCGCTTTTGAAGGCTACGGCGATAGTCGGTTACATCGGGGTGCAGGATCTTACAAAGATGGGGGATATCGTAAGGGGACGGACATATGAGGCCTTCTTCCCTCTCATCGCTATCGCCATCATTTATTTTGCTCTCGGTGGGCTTCTGATCTTTTAGGTAAGCAGGATCGAGATAAAGCTCGATCCAAAGAAGAGAAAGAGGAAGAAGCTTTTGAAGGGGGTGAAAACAGATGCTTGAGATCAGAAATCTTCGTAAGGAATACAATAACGTGACACCCCTCAAGGATGTTTCACTTACAGTCAATGACGGGGATGTGATCGCGATAATAGGTCCCTCAGGTACGGGGAAATCCACCCTTATCCGCTGCGTTAATATGCTTGAGAAACCTACAAAAGGGCAGATCCTTTTGAATGGTGAGGACATAACCCAAAAGGGATATGACATCAAAACCGCAAGGCAAAGGATCGGTATGGTATTCCAGTCCTTTAATCTCTTCGGACATCTGACTGTCATTGAAAACCTGATGATAGCTCCTTGCGATCTTCTTAAAAAAAGCCGGCAGGAGGCCTACGACACCGGAATTGAGCTTCTTTCCAGGGTTGGACTTAAGGAAAAGGCTAATTCCTATCCCGATGAGCTGTCGGGAGGACAGAAGCAGAGAGTCGCCATCGCCCGGACCCTTTGCATGGACCCTGAGGTGATACTTTTTGACGAGCCCACCAGCGCCCTTGACCCTACCATGGTTTCGGAGGTTCAGGCCGTTATAAGGGATCTTTCCGCAAGCGAAAAGACCATGATGATCGTCACCCACGAGATGAACTTCGCCAGAGCAATTTCAAACCGTGTGCTCTTCATGGATGAGGGAGGGATATACGAGGAAGGGACTCCGGAGGAGATCTTTGAAAGACCCAAAAGAGAAAAAACACGCCGCTTTGTAAGGAGACTCAAGGTATTTGAAAGCATTATCGATTCAAGTAAATTTGATTTCTATTCCTTCAATGCCTCCCTTGACCGCTATCTCATGCAGAATGACGTTCCGCCTTCGGAAAAATACCGTATCAGGCTGGCGATAGAGGAGATAGTGCAGCAGCTGCTTTGGCCTAACCTTTCTGATCCGAAGATCAATATCACGGTGGAGTACTCTGAAGCTGACAAAACCAGCATCGTGGCGGTGAGCTACGGCGGCGGACGTTTTGATATCAGGGACAGCGATAATGATATCGCTCTTTCGGTTCTTACGAAGGTTGCGGGAAATCTCGATTATCATTATTCCGAAGAAGAGGGAAAAAACACGGCTACGGTAAAGATAAGGGAAGAGTAAATAATTGGACCCCCGGGACAGTCCCGGGGGTCCAAAAAATTTGCACGCCAAGTGTACACAACTCCCTTGCCGAAAACGATTTAGAGTGATATAATATCGCCGTGTTTTTGTAACTTATCAGTTATATGTGGCAGTATTAGGGAAGGCGGTAAATTCAAAGTGGAGCAGGGAGAATTTTTAAGAGTCAGAGAGTCGATCAAGGAACAGTGCGGCAGTGAGGTTGTGATCCGGCTGGACCGCGGGAGGAACAAGGTAGATATCGAGCACGGTGTCATCAAGGACGCATATCCAAGCGTATTTACGGTGCTCATCGATCCCGAAAATGAGAACAGACCAAGCCAGCTTCTTTCGTTCAGTTATACTGACGTTATCACGAAGAACATCAGAATGAAACTCTGCTGAAGATCAGAATGATAGAAAAACGCCCCGCGGGCGGGACGAAGAAACGTCCTGACGCGGGGTTTGAATTAAAGGAATGAAGATGAAAAAAGTAAAGAGCCTTACAAAAATAATATCCTTTACGGCCGCCTTCGCGGCAGCCTTTACTTGTGTGTTCGCTTTGCCGCAAAAGGTTCATGCGACAACTCTTGACAATCTCGAGAACCAGAAGGAAGGGCTCATAGACAACAAACAGAATGTCCAGAATGACATCAATTCCACCACTTCAAAGATAGCCTCTACGATCGCGGAGATAGATATCCTTGAAGCGGACATAAACACGATGGAAGGGCAGATCGAGCAGGCCAAGATAGACATTCAGGCCGCGGAAGAGGCTGCGCAGCGTCAGTACCAGCAGATGAAGATCCGCATGAAATTCATGTACGAGAACGGCAACAAGTCCATTCTTGAGATGTTTGCGGAGTCAAAGAGTTTTGGGGAATTCCTTAACAGGATAGAGTATGCTGATGCCGTATATGCTTCCGATCGTGAGATGCTCACGAGTTATGAAGCTACAAAGATCGATATCACGGGAATGAAGGAAGGACTCGAAGAGGAAAAGACTACCCTAGAAGCAAAGAAGAAAGAGCTTTCCGCAAAAGAAGAGTCTTTGAATTCCACCCTTGCCGCGTTGAAGATAAGCCGTGACGAGATCAACAAGAAGATCGCAAATGTTGACAAGCAGATCGCGGATGAAAAAGAACGCCTCAGAAAAATAGCCGAGGAAGAGGAAAAACGTCGTCGTGCTGCAGCAGCTGAGGCAGAGCGGATCAGAAAGGCTCAGGAGGAAGCTGCCCGTCAGGCACGGCAGAATCAGGGAAGCGGCGGATCTTCAAGTGGAGGAACCTCATCAAAGGGCATCGATCCCGCCCAGAGGACCAATATCAGCGGTGAGGCTGTGATCGAATACGCACGGCAGTTTGTTGGAAATCCTTATGTATGGGGAGGAAACTCACTTACTCAAGGTTGCGATTGCAGCGGCTTTATAGTGCAGGTTTACAAGCATTTCGGCATTGATCTTTCAGGCTCCCGCAACAGTTATGCCATGAGGAGCATCGGTCAGGAAGTGAGTTATGATTCCATGAAGGCCGGAGACATCATCTGTTATCAGGGACATGTCGCCCTCTACATGAGCAACGGACACATAGTCGAGGCTCAGGGAAAGAACCAGGGGATCACGGATTACCGTCTGCCTACGTCGCATACAATACTTACGATCCGACGGATCATCTGAAAATCTGAAAGATGAAAAGGCCCCTTGCCATCATTATCAGGGTTGCGCTGACAGTATCCATCACCTTTTTCCTCGCGTACTTTCTGGTGAGGACCTATCAGGACAGGCGCCCCATTGATTATCAGGAACATCTTGATGAAAAGGTCTTCACCGTAGACGGCGAAGACCTTTCTTTGCGCGACATAGCCTTTTATGTCATATATGAAGAGTATAATGTTGAAAAGGACGCGATGGTCTACAATCCGAAAAATACCCGGGATTACTGGAATGTTCATACCAACGGCCACTTCCTTTCGGTACTGGCGAAGGAAGCTGTCCAGGGGATGGCGATCCATGATCACATCTTTTACAGGGAAGCCGTAAAGAATAATATGGTGCTTACTGAGGAGGAGAAAAAACGACTTGATAATTCAAGGACGGATTTCTGGGAGGATCTTTTCGAGTCCCAGAAGGAAAATCTGATAGCGCCTGAGGAGGACATAAACAGGACGATGTATGAGATCGCCCTTTCGGAGAAGTATCAGGAGGCTCTTGCCGCAAAGGAAGGGAAGACCTATCATTCCCTCGACTGGAACGGCACGGATTTTGAGGAGATCAAAAACTCTCATGATATCAAGGTGAATAATAGGATGTGGAATAGGATCAATTTAGGGAACATCACGCTTGTCCACGGTCCTGCGGATTTTACACCTTATATAAACAGAGAGGATGAATAGGAGTAGTAGAGGAGTTTAAAGCATGAAACTGGGACGAAACGACTTATGCTGGTGCGGCAGCGGGAAAAAATACAAATTCTGTCACGAGGAATTTGACAGAAAAGTTGAAAAGATAAGACTTGCCGGACATGTTGTGCCCTCAAGGAAGCTCATCAAGACACCGGAGCAGGTGGAGATGATAAAAAAGAGCGCAGTGATAAACAGGGCCTGCCTCGACGCCGTAGCCGAGAGGATACACGAAGGCATGTCCACACTTGAGATAGATGAGATAATAAATGAGGTCACCTACGGCGCGGGAGCCATACCGGCGCCGCTCAACTACGGCGGCTTTCCGAAGAGCGTCTGCACCTCGGTGAACGATCAGGTCTGCCACGGTATCCCTTCAAAGGATGTGATCCTGAAGGAGGGTGATATCGTAAACGTTGATTGTTCCACTATCCTTAACGGATATTATTCTGATTCCTCAAGGATGTTCATGATAGGAGAGGTTTCCGAGAAGAAGAAAAAGCTGGTACGTGTGGCGAAGGAGTGCTGCGACTTAGGACTTGCAGAGGTGAAGCCCTGGGGTTTCCTCGGAGATGTTGCGGAGGCTGTAAATACCCACGCGATGGAGAACGGTTTCTCCGTAGTCCGTGAGATAGGCGGGCATGGGGTCGGTCTTGAATTCCACGAGGATCCCTTCGTAAGCTATGTGACGAAAAGAGGCGAGGAGATGCTGATGGCGCCCGGTCTTATGTTTACGATAGAGCCTATGGTGAATGCCGGTACCTGTCAGTTCTATACCGATGAGGAAAACAAGTGGGAGGTCTTCACCCTCGATGGTGAGCCGTCCGCGCAGTGGGAATATCAGGTGCTCGTAACAGAGGACGGCTACGAGCTCATCAGCTGGTAAAGATGCGGGGGCTCATATTCTCAACAAGGGATCTCTGCTATTATTCCGCGTCATTTTTCGCGGACCGGATAGCGGACAGCCTTGAGGAGAAGGGCGAGAGTATAGTTCGTGCCGACATCCCCGAGGATACTGATGAAGGCGAAATTGAAGAGACCCTTCTTAAGCTTTCGAATGAACGCTTTGACTTTATCCTTGATTTCAATTCAAAGCTCCCCCGCATGAAAAATGAAAAAGGGGTTCCTTATCTTGATACCATA
>OMRF01000213.1 GCA_900313435.1 uncultured Lachnospiraceae bacterium
AGAGGAAGGTAATAGTTCATCATTGAGAACATACCCTTCTTCATCTCGCCGCCGTACCAGGTATTCAGGATGACCTGCTCACGGGAAAGCGTATTGAAGGCAACGCAGGTGTCGGAACGAAGTCCAAGCTTTTCATAATCATCGACCTTTGCCTTTGAAGCCGCATATACAAGGAAATCAGGCTTAAAGTTCTTGAGCTCCTCCTCGGTAGGACGGATGAACATGTTTGTTACGAAATGAGCCTGCCAAGCAACTTCCATGATGAAGCGAACAGCCATTCTGGTATCGGCATTAGCGCCGCAGAAAGCATCGACCACGAAGAGCCTCTTTCCGGAGAGCTGCTTTACAGCGAGATCCTTAACAACGCTCCAGGTCTCTTCTGTCATGGGATGGTTATCGTTCGGATATTCCTCGGAAGTCCACCATACATTGTCCTTGGAATCGGAATTCACAACGATATACTTGTCTTTGGGAGAACGTCCCGTGTAGATACCCGTCATGACGTTAACCGCGCCGAGCTCTGAAACCTGGCCCTTGTCAAAGCCTGTAAGTTCGGGCTTAATCTCCTCATTGTAAAGGAAATCATAATCGGGATTGTAGATGATTTCTGACGCATCATTGATGCCGTACTGTGTAAGATCAACTGTTGCCATTATTTTTACCTCACTTCTTAAAAAGATATGCCATTAAAAAAGACATCAGATAGTATAAATCACCGCGCGCCTTTAGACAAGTACGAGTTTATCCTATTTGTTGAGGGCAGCATATATGTCGCGCTTCGAAACCCCGCGATCCTTTGCCGCTGCCTTCATCGCGCTCATTTTATCCATTCCTTCCTCTATATAATGCTCCACATGTTCTTCGATGGAAAGTTCCGAAAATCGTTCTGCCTGCCCGGCCCTTTGTTCCTCCTTCGACATCCCCTCTATCACGAGGACATACTCGCCGCGGGGGTCATTATCTTCAAAAAATGCTAGTGCTTCATCAAAGGTTGTCTTCTTTTTTTCCTCGAATTTTTTTGTAAGTTCTCTGCAAAGGGTCAGGTTCCGATCTCCACCCAGGACCTCCCGAAGTTCTGCGAGGGTTTTCTTCAGATGGTGCGGAGCTTCATAAACGACAATAGTTCGAGTCTCATCTGCAATCTCCGACATTATTCTTTGTCTTTCTTTTTTATCCTTCGGGAGGAAGGCCTCAAAGGCGATACGGCGGACCGGCTGCCCGGAGGAGACGGCCGCGTTTACAAAGGCACACGCACCGGGTATAGAAACTACCTCAAGCCCTCGCTCATAAGCCATGGAAACCAGTTCCTCACCGGGGTCTGATATCCCGGGCGTACCGGCGTCAGTGATCAGCGCGATGTTTTTCCCGGCTAAAAGGCCGTCAAGGAGTTCCTCAGCTTTTTCAAATTTGTTGAACTCGTGGTAGCTTGTAACAGGCGTCCTGATCTCAAAATGGGAGAGCAGAGTGCGCGAAGTACGAGTGTCTTCGCAGGCGATAAGGTCAGCCTCTTTGAGTGTCCTTATCGCACGAAAAGACATATCTTCAAGATTACCTATTGGGGTTGCGACAAGAAATAGCGTCCCTGACATGATCCTCTCCAGTATTGTCCACTATCCTAAAATGAATAGATATCCCTTATCTCTTTCGTATAAACTCCCTCAGACTCATAGACTATCAGGGGAGGCAGGACCTTCAGCCTTGACTTCGAATTCCTGATCCCTTCCACAAGGATCATGTTGGGTTCGGCGTCTGAAAACGGATAGACAAGCCTCATCGTCTTGGGTTCTATCTTGTATTTCCTCATCAGAGCAAAGAGATCTACAAGACGAAAAGGACGATGTACAAAGTAACATCTGCCGTTTGAGACAAGCAATTTTGTCGTTTCACGGATCAGTTCCTCGAGAGTGCACTTGACCTCGTGACGGGCGACGGCCTTCCTTGAGTCGGGATTTACTAATCCATGACCCTTCGTCATATAGGGTGGATTTGAAACTACAACATCAAAAGAGGAGGCTCCGTACTTTTCCGAAGCACTCCTTATATCTCCGCAGTCTATTGTGATCCTTTCTTCGAGCCCGTTAAGCCTGACGCTTCGGGATGCCATTTCCGCAGTCTTTTCGTCGATCTCAAGTCCCGTAATGTGACTGGCCTCTGTTTTCGCGGAAAGAAGCAGCGGTAATATCCCGTTTCCGGTGCCAAGATCTATGACCTTTTCACCCGGCTTTACCGACGCGAATCCCGAAAGCAGGACCGCGTCCATGCCAAAGCAGAATTCACTTTTGTCCTGTATTATCTGAAGACCGTTCCTCTGAAGGTCGTCCACCCTCTCGCCGGTCTTTATTGTTACGTCCGCCAAAGTGCCGTCCTCCGCCGCCTTTATTGAACTTTCGCCCCTTATTCCTCTTATCTCCCCGGTCATGCTGGGGCTTTTCATCCCTTTGATCCTTGTCTACCCGGTCATTTTCGGCACTTTGTACCTCAAAACCTTCGTCTGAAAAGGCATTTTCATTATCCTGATCGTTCTCATCACCTTTCTTCCCGCGATGAGATTTGATCTGAAGATCTGAAACATCATAAACACGCATCTCGCGCTCATCCTCTTCCTCAAAAAGGACAGAGGCCTTTTGTTTCAGGATATCGATGCTCTTTACGATACCGATCTCACCTTCTTTTGTCATTACCTTTGAGCCGAGACGAGGCATGGCGCGGTTCAGGTATTCATAGGTCTCCTCTTCATTTTTGGGGCAGCACATCAGCCTTCCGCATATGCCGCTGATCTTG
>OMRF01000007.1 GCA_900313435.1 uncultured Lachnospiraceae bacterium
CGGAAAAGGGCGTTGCAGACGGCCTTTCTATGGCAAACGAATACGATCTTGAGAAATATCCCGTCATCGTACTCTTCATTCCCGATATCCACGAGTCGATATGCGGTCTTGTGGCGGGGCGGATCAAGGAAGTGTTGAATCATCCCGTCTTCGTGCTTACGAGGGGGGAAAGCTGCGCTAAAGGAAGCGGAAGATCGATAGAGGCCTATCCCATGTACGACAGGATGAAGGCCTGTGAAGACCTCTACATAAAGTGGGGCGGCCATCCCATGGCTGCCGGGCTTTCCATGAAAGAGGAGAATATCGATGCTTTCCGTGAAAGGATAAATGAGGCGCCGTTACTTAATAAAGATGACTTTACAAAAAAGATAATGATAGACTGTGATATGCCGCTTTCTTATCTTTCATCCCACACGCGCCTCATAGACGAGATGGAGCTTTTGGAGCCCTGCGGCGTAAAAAATCAAAAGGCGCTTTTTGCGCAAGCGAATATAAAACCTTATTCCGCAAAGATCATAGGACGAGACCGGCATTTCATCAAATTTTCACTCCCGGCGGGAGATAAACCGATAGAAGCCATTTATTTCGGCGATTTTGACGAGATGCGGGAATATTATGAGAAAAAGTATTCAAAGAGCGCCTTTGAGGCTTTGCTTCAGGGAAAGGAAAATGATATTTTGCTCACCATAGCCTACGAAGTTTCATGGAATGAGTATAACGGCGAAAAGAAGCCGCAGATAAAGATATTGCATTTCAAGTAAGGGGGAACAAAAAATGGCAAAGATTGAAAATTATACCTTTGATTCATGCGATGAGGTCGGAACAAAGATCCATGCCGTCAAATGGACGCCTGATGACGGAAAGGTAAGAGCCGCGATAGAGCTTAATCACGGGATGATAGAGTATATCGAGCGCTACAGCGAGTTTGCTGAGTTCCTTGCAGACAGGGGTTTTGCGGTCTTCGGACATGATCATATCGGGCATGGTGAGTCGGTTTCCGATCCTTCAGACCTTGGAAATCTTCACACGGATACACCTTCAGATACTGTGATTGATGATATGTTCACGCAGTACAAGCTGATGAGAGAGCAGTATCCTTCTTTGCCCTGCTTCATCCTGGGTCATTCCATGGGCTCATATCTTCTCAGGAAGATGCTGTCCGTTCATGCAAACGATCTCTCGGAGCTTAGCGGCGCGATAATAATGGGAACCGGCACCGAAGCAAATATCGCGATCTCGATCGGCACCATGATAGTGAAGTCTTCGATAAAAAAGAACGGCAGGGATTTTAAGGACCTTTCCATCGTAAAGCTGATGTTCGGTCCTGCCTACAAGAACTTTGACATTACGGGCGAAGAGCCTGAAAAGAACTGGCTTTCAAAGAATGTGGAATCCGTAAAGAAATATTATTCCGATCCGAAGGACACCTTTATGTTCTCCGTGAACGGCTATCTTCTGCTCCTTGAGTGCACGAAGTTTGATAATGATATGAAAAATATAAGGATGATAAGAAAAGATCTCCCCATACTTTTTGTGTCGGGAGCGGATGACCCTGTCGGAGGTCTCTCAAAGGGCGTTTCAATGGCTTATCAGAAATTCGTAAACGCGGGAATAGAGGATGTCACCTTAAAGCTCTATGAAAACGACAGGCATGAGCTTTTGCAGGAGACTGACAGGGAGAGGGTCTTTGAAGATATCTATACCTGGATGGAAAAGCGTCTTTAAGGAAATCAAGGGGCGGCCGCTGCGATGATCCGCTCGGAAACAAAGACAGCGACACAGGCCACTACCGCAGTGAGCGGAAGGTTCGCCTTGAAAAGTCCGAGTACCAAAGCTGCCGCAAAGCCTATGATGGCGCTTAAGATACTCCCGGTGGAGAAAAAGACAGCGGGCACCGTCATTGCGGTAAGGCAGGCAAAGGGAACGTAATAAAGAAAGCGCTTCACATATTTATTTTTGATCTCACGGCGAAGCAGAACGAGGGGGATGGCGCGTATCGCGTAGGTAGTGAGTGCCATTATGAGGAGGTAGATCATTATGTTTTCAGGCATTTTGATCAGCCTCCTTTTTTTCGTCCGGAGTCGGGAAGAAAAGGGCTCCTACGAAAGCAGCTGTAAGAGTGCATATTATCACTCTGAAGCCGCTTGAGATATTTTCATAAAGGAAGGGAACAAAGTACATCAAAAGTGAAAGTCCCATGGAAAACAGAGCAACGACAGCGGTGGGACGATGTTTTGTCGGGGGAGGGACTACGATCGAAATGAACATTCCGTAGAGGGCTATCCCAAGCGCTGATAAGACCGCTTCGGGAAGTATGTTTCCCGCGGTGGAACCGATATAGGTACCGAGGGTCCAGGAAATGATCGGAAAGATCTCAAGCCCTGCCATGAAGGAACCCGTTAATGGTTCCTCCCTCATGGAGGAGACCCCGAAGATCTCGTCCGTATTTCCATAGGCTATGAGGAGGCGCTTTGCGGTACCGGTATGTGGCGCAAGCTTTTGCGTCAGTGTCAGGCTCATAAGCCCGTATCTTAAATTGATGACGAGTATCGTGAGGAAGGTCTCAAAAAAAGCGGCCTGGGACGCGATCAGAGTGATCCCTGCAAACTGCCCGGCGCTCGCGAGATTCGTAAGGCTCATGAGTGCCGCAAGGGGAGCGTCGATCCCTGCTTCCTTGGCAGTGATCCCGAGAGCGAAGGAAACGCCAAAATACCCGGCACATATCGGAAGGGAAAGCAGAGCGCCGGTTTTAAATTCTTTTAGATTGATAAATGATTTTTTAGGCATCAGAGTTATCCCTGCGAAGCGAAAAAATCGTCGATCTCTTTTTCAATCTCATGAGAGGGCTGCGTCTTTAAAAGACAACCGGCAGGCTTGAGGCTCATAACAGCCATTATAGATTCCCTGTCGGTCTTTCCTGTCAGGAACATGACAGGAATGTCCTTATATTCCCTCTCTGCACGCATCATGGAAAGGACCTGCGGCCCGTCGACTATTGGCATCTCGTAGTCAAGGAGCACGAGATCGGGAATCTCAAGGGCAAGAGCCTTCATGGCGCTGGCACCGGAATTTGCGAGAGTGATCTTGTACTTGTCATCGAGACATTCCTTGATCTTTCTGAGCATTGTCCCGGAGTAATCCACCACGAGGATCTTCTTCCTGTGACGGACACCTACATTTGTGAGAAGATCTATGCTTATCTTCAAAGATACTTCTTCAACATTTACAGGGCGAAGGAAATCAAGCCGTCTCTGGGATGTAGGGAGAGTTTTCTTCAAAGTCTCCAGCTCCTCGGAATCTCCGATGAGATAATAGGGCGTCTCCCGTTCATCTATCTTTTTCGAAAGAAAGGCAAGAAAGGTGAAGTCCTTTGCCATCTCAGGATTTGAGTAGATCACGATGGCGTTGTATTCATTTTCACGGATCAGGGAATCGATATCGGCATTTGCTATCCTGACAATGCTTCCGGCCGATTCAAGCTTCTGCATAAGGGATGTGATTATATAGCTCTTCCCTTTTTCTATCACAAGGATCTGATTTCTTCCCCGGTTCATCATATCAGACATCGTAATTTACCTCTCTTTATATAGTGTAATCCTTGATGAGCCCGTTGTGAAGTCCTCCTTAAGATCTTCCTCCGATGAGATTTACCGTGAAGGTAATGATGCCGTCCTTGAAGGATGCATTGATACTTCCCGAATGTCTCTGGGCTATGGATTCCGCAACAGAGAGACCGATGCCGTAGCCTGACTGCTTTTCGGTCTGGCTGTGTGATTCATCGGAGCGATAGAAGCGGTCAAAGAACCGCTTGTAATCTACCTTTTCCCCATCCTTAAAGGAATTTGAGACTGTAAGAAGCACAGTATTTTTCCTCTTTCCGGGGCTTGCCTTAAGCTCGACCAGACCTCCCTCGTCACAGTATTTTATGGCGTTGTCGATTAAGACTGAAAGAAGCATCCTTGCTGCGCTCCTGTCAAATATTATCCTGGTATCGGGGGCGAAGATCTTTGAAAACCTGATGTTCCTTTGCTTTGCTAGGGATTCAAAGGAGCCTGCCGTTTCCGCGGCGATAGAGCTGATGTCGCATTCCGCTTCAATATCTGTTTCCTTTTCGCTGTCGCGGGATATCATCACGAGATTCCTGATCAGGCCGTCCATCCTGTCAACCTGCTCAAGGGTGGACTTCGTCCATTCGCTCTCCTTGTCCGTCATTTCTATAAATTCCGTATTGGCCTTGATCACGGCAAGAGGA
>OMRF01000375.1 GCA_900313435.1 uncultured Lachnospiraceae bacterium
AGAAAGCTGTGAAGCCATAAGGATAGGGAAAAATCCGAGAGCATATCCCCGGAGATAATCTGCTACCGGTTTGATAATATCTCCCCGGGCCCCGAGGCAGGAGCTTAATATATCAGGGATCAATAAAGCAGACAAGGTCAGCACGACAGAGATCGAAAGGATCACCAGAACATCAAGCGTAAACACGCTTTTCGAACGCTCTGTCTGATTCTTTCCCATGAACTTGCCGCAGAGTATGGTGGCGCCTCCTGAGAGGATGGCAGTGACCATGTTCATGAATGTGATAACAGGCCAGAAGAAGCCTAGGGCGGTCAGTGCCTGCGATCCGATGAGATTGCCTGCCATGGCGCTGTCGATTATGGAATTTAGGCTTGTGACGGCGACTAAAATGATCTGAACGGGAAGCAGCTTAAAAAACAAAGTGCTTATGATCTTATGATCCGCCTTATTATTTTCACTCATGAACCGTTCTCCCGGAATCTTGTGTCTTTAGTAAAATAAAGTATAACTATCGCAATCCTTTACCGCAATAAATATACGGCGCTTCCGGTCCGTTTTATGTTAAAATAGATGCATCTTTTTTTGAAAAGGGGGTAGTGCCATGATAGTAAGATCAAAAGCAACCGAAGTATCTGTTTACAGAAACAGCGTTTCCGTTACGCGTACGGGTTCGGCCGCTTTGCAAGCGGGACGAAGCACTATCTTTATCCAGGGCATGAGCAAGACCGCAAAAAGCGACAGTTTTTCGATCAAATTCCCAACGGAAATACATGCTGTGAATATACAGGTTGTCAATTATGAAGAAACCAAAGAAGATCCTGAATCAGAAAAAATCGCAAAGGAATTAAGCGATCTTAACTACAATGTTGAGACTTATTCCATGATGATCGAATTAAGAAAGAAGAACGGAGATTTTTCATCCAGACAAGACGTATCCGTGGAAGATCAGGAAAAGTATCTGGAAAGCCTTCCAAAGAAGCTGTCCGATCTTCACGAAATCATAAATAAATTAACCGAAGAAAAAGAAAAGATCAGCAAAAAACTTAAAGAGGCTGAGGAAGAGGAAGAAAAGCCTTTGATCATGGTTGAGCTTGAATGCGAGAAAGAGGGCGAATATCCTTTTATCCTGCAGTATCAGGAAACTTCCGGCAGATGGGAGCCCAAGTACGAGGTTCATTTTTCGGGCGAAGAAAATCCTCTGGACGTATACATGAAAGCCAAGATCGTTCAGGGCTCAGGCGAAGACTGGAAACAGGTTAAGGTTACTCTTTATACCGGCAATCCTTCCGCGTCACAGAGCATACCGCCTGTTCCTAGTGTAAAGCTTTCCATCTACGAACCGCCTGTAGAAAGATTAAGAGGCAAGGGCGCAATGATGGGTGTCAGAGCAGCTGCTGTGGCAGATGGTGCTCAGATGCTGGAAGACGCCGCCCCTATGGTGGGCGCGGGAATGGCAATGGCTATGGCAAACATGGCCACGGTGCAGACCGCTCAGGCAAACGTTTCCGAAGAAGAAACCATGACCGCTTTCGAACTGCCTGACTTAAGAGATCTGTTAAGCGATACGGACGGGAATATAGCAAACCTTCAGAGTTTTAAGGTTGACGCAAAATATAATTCACTCTGCATTCCCTGCGTAAAGGATACAAGCTTCCTGACAGCTACCGTCAAATCGGCAGACTGGCCCCTTCCCGCAGCAAATGCATCGATCTATCTGAAAGAAGTATTTGCAGGCAATGTATACGTTGATCCCGACAGCGAGGAAGAAACTTTCATTCTTTCACTCGGTCAGGATGAAAGGCTCAATGTCATCAGAAAAGAGCTGCCCTGCAAGACTTCCGATGTGTTCCTTAAGGGCCAGAAAAAGAAATCTCACGAGTATGCCATCAAGATCACAAACAAGTCTTCCGAAAGCATTAAGGTGCTCTTAAAAGACAGCATTCCCGTTTCGACGGATAAGACCATTACCGTTGACGCCACCGAGCTTAGCAGCGGCGTTGTCAACGAAGAAAACGGCGTTATCAACTGGGATATCTCTGTGGCAGGTCATTCAAGCGAGGAGATCAAGCTCGCATACACGATAACATGGCCTAAGGACAAGCAGATCAGCAGAACCACCGACCTCGTATAATGAAAAATGGACCCCCGGGACTGTCCCGGGGGTCCAAAACCGTCCCGGGGGTCCATCGGATCAGCTGTCCATCATACCGGTCCCTTTGAGGATCGCCTCAACATCGGCGCCAACTATATCGAGCCCCTCTGCTTTGATCTGATGTACCTCTTCAATTCCGTAAAAAGTATTCGCCAATGCTTTAACATATCCAAATCCGAAATCATCAGAGATGATAGATCCTCCGGCCGTCGTAACATAGTACAGGCTCTTTGCCTTACAGAGTCCTTTGGGCACGCCGGCATCGGAATACGTAAAGGTCACTCCCAGAACGTTGATCTGTTCAAAATACTGCTTTAACATTGCAGGGAAAGACAGATCGTAATAGGGAGCTGCTATTACTATCGTATCCGCATTTGCAAAATCTTTTCCAAGCGAGAACAAGGGGTCGTCATATTTTCCGGCTTTTTTCAAAGCATCCCGCCGGTTTATAAACTCCTCATCAACTTTCGGGAATTCAATATCTTCCAGTCGAATCTCTTTTGTCTCTCCGTCCAATGTTTTTAACAGTTGCTGCGCAAGCCTTAAAGTTCTTGATTTCTTACGCACACATGCATTGATGAAAAGTATCATATGTCACCTCCGATGCCACTAAACTCATTTTCGTTACTGATGTGGATTACCTTCGATAACTTTCTTATACGGCATCAACATTCCCTTTGTCATGGCGTCTGCTCCGATTTTCTTAGCAAGCTTCTTATTGTTCAT
>OMRF01000277.1 GCA_900313435.1 uncultured Lachnospiraceae bacterium
CACATAGTTTCCCTGCAGGAAGGAAAGTCGCGTATCGTCATCCTTAAAATAAATGGTCTCGCGCATCCCCGGCGGATTTTGGTCAATAAAACAAAAGACACAGTTGTTGCTGCATCTTCTGTAATTATCCATCAGGGATTCGGCGAAGCAAAGGCCGAGGTCCTCGTCATAATCCTTTTCAACCTCAAGCAGCCACTCCTCGCCGTCGGCGCGCTCGATCAGGATCTCAAGCTCCTCATCCTCCACAAGGAACTGGTAGTCGAAGATATCCACGATCTCCTTGCCGTTGATGGTGAGCAGGTAGTCGCCGACGGAAAGCTCCAGCTCCTCCGCAATGCTCCCCGGTTCAATTTGTGTGATCTTATGCTTTTTCATTTTATTTCAGTGCCATTACTGCGGCCAAATTCCCGCGCATTCCCTTGCTTGCGCGATGTGAAAACAAAAACCGCGGATTACAACAGGTACAGATATCCGGCATGGCAATGTGTTCCTCTTTCACGCCGGCCGCAAGAAGATTCCGGCGTACAGCCGCATGAAGATTCAGCTGATATTTACCGTTGCCCTTGTCCATAAGAACCGTCCCCATGTCTCCCGTGTCCTTATATTTTTCCATAAACAAAGATGCCACATCCTCGCTCACCTCATAGCAATCCATGCAGATGGAGGGTCCAATGGCCGTGACGATGCGCTCGGGCGCGGAATCAAATTCCTCCCGCATCCTGCGGATCGTTTTTCCCGCAATATCCCCTACGGTCCCGCGCCAGCCCGAATGGGAAAGCGCGATGGCCTTGTGCTCGGGATCATAGAAAAAGACCGGCACACAGTCCGCAAAAAACGTCATGATCGGTATGCCCGGCACGTCCGTCATAAGACCGTCAATGCCGCGAATATCGCTCTCGCGGATGATCCCCTTTCCGCAGTCCTCCTCAGTCACACGGTGAAGCGCAGTATCATGGACCTGATCCGAGAACACCGCCCGTGTGTGATCAAAACCGACCGCCTCGGAAAACCGCCGGAAGTTTTCGGTCACGTTTTCCGGATCATCCCCACGTGAAAAGCTTAGGTTGAGACTTTCCAAATGCTCACGGCTCACGCCGCCGAGTCTGGTGGAAAAGCCGTGTATCATCTCGTCCGCATAGGGTGCAAAGATATTATAGGTAATATAGGGCACGCGCCCGTGCATGATGGTCGTGCTTGTTTTATCGTTCTCTCTGCGTTTTACACCGCGATACAAAAGATCGCCGTCCGCAACGGAAAGAAGCTTATCAAGATCCGGTTTCCCGAGATCAAACTGTACTCTCTGCATCATCTTTATCCTTATGCTATATATTCAAACGCGTTCTTTACGTGCAAAAGCTCCTGACCCAAAAAGCCGATCACATCAAAGCGCACCGGCTGTCCGTCCGGGTCGATATGAAATCTGTTCATATAAAAGAGCGCGGCGCGGCTGATCTGATATTGCTTCTTATAATCGACCGCTGCAAGCGGCCCGCCGCCCGCATCATTTTTCCGATACTTGACCTCACAAAAAACAAGGGTGTCCCGGTCCTGCGCAACGATATCGAGTTCCGCCTGACGCACCCGGAAATTGCGGTGGCAGATCTTGTATCCGTTCTCGGTTAAGTATTCACAGGCAAGGTCTTCATACAGATTTCCGACTTTTCGTTTGTTCATATCCGTCACCTGCCGAGCTTTGCGCGAATCTTATCCATCTTGTCAACGTATACCAGGATCTCAGCCACAACGCCGTAGAGTTCCGGCGGGATACAGTCACCGATATCCAGCTTTAACAGTGTCTCCGTCAGGTTTGTATCCTTGTAGAGAGGCACATCGCTGTCCTTCGCCGTCTCTATGATCCTGTCGGCCACGGCACCCTGCCCGCTTGCAACCACCTGCGGTGCCTGCGAACCGGGCTCATACAAAAGGGCGACAGCCTTTTTCTTCTCTTCCTTTTTTTCCGGGCCCGTGCCCACAAAAAAGTCCTGCATACTATATTCCTTCAAAAATACCTGCTTCGCAGTCG
>OMRF01000081.1 GCA_900313435.1 uncultured Lachnospiraceae bacterium
AACCCTTCGATGTCATAATCCTCATCTTCACAATTGCCTTTGGCCTTTGTGTCGGTTCCTTCCTGAATGTATGTATATTCAGGATACCGAGGGAGGAGAGCATCGTAACCGGCCCCTCGCACTGCATGAGCTGCGGAGAAAGACTTAAGTGGTATGAACTCATTCCCGTCTTTTCCTTCCTCATGCAGGGCGGAAGGTGCCGACACTGCAAAGCGAAGCTGTCGCCTCAATATCCCTTGATTGAGGCGGCAAACGCTGCAGGGTGGGTAGTATGTCTTCTTGTAAAAGGCTTCTCAATTGAGTTTTTCCTGGGCTGCGGGCTTTTTTCGGCGCTCCTTACCCTTGCCGTGATAGACGCCCGGACCATGGAGATCCCCTTTGGGATAAATGTATTTATTTTTATACTGGGATTGATCCGGCTGTTTACGGATCTTTCGAATTGGCCGCTCTACCTCATAGGCTTTGGGGCGGTATCGGGCTTCTTCCTTCTGGTCTACCTGATCACGGGCGGACGGGGCATAGGAGGGGGCGACATCAAGCTTATGGCAGCGGCAGGACTGCTGCTTGGCTGGAAAAGTATTTTATTGTCACTCATGATCGCGGCAATTGTTGCGACGGTTGTTCATCTGATAAGGATGGCAATAGTGAAAGCCGGGAAGATGCTGGCTTTCGGACCTTATCTTTCAATAGGCATATTCATCGCTTTTCTTTTTGGCGATATTGTTATAAACTGGTATATGAGCCTTCTTATGGGCTAAAAGTGTTTGATTTTACTTACGAGGAGGGAGAGTAGAGAACTTGGCCAACGAGACAATAAACATCCAGGTCGGCGACAGGCTGACCGAGGTCTGCCGGGCGGTAAAGCGCGGCAGGGAGTATGAGATCAAGGATTATTTCACATATCAGAATCCTTCCGAGTCTGTGAACGACGGAATGATAACGGATGTGGAGAGATTCTCCGGAGCGCTCATGGATCAGCTCCGCACTCACGGGCTTGCGGGTTCAAAGCAGGTCGTTTTCACGATCTCTTCCGGGCGCGTCGCGTCAAGGGAGGTTAATCTTCCCGCAGTCAAGGAGCAGCAGATCGAGCAGCTCATAAGGACGAATTCTTCGGAGTATTTCCCCGTGGATATGTCCCAGTACACCGTATCCTATGTGATGCTGGGTAAGGTTCCCGGCGAGGCCGGCGGCTGGCATATCACAGTAAAGGCGGCTCCGAACGACCTCTTAAAGAGCTATATCATGGTGGCGGACAAACTGGGGCTCAAGATCCAGGCTATTGACACCATCGGAAACTCCGTTTATCAGATACTCAAAAAACTAAAGCCTCAGAAGCTTTCCATGTATCTTGATATCTCAACCTCAAGGACTGTTTGTACGCTATTAAACGGCTCTGAATACATCCTCCAGAGGGTCTTCCCTTATGGTGGCGATGAGCTTGTAATCCCTTATCTGGAGGGAACGGGGCGTGGCGCTGAAAGTTATGCTGTCGCCATGTCAGAACTTGAAAAGGACGGAGAGAGCCTTATCCCCGAGAATGTAGCACAGGAGGAGCTGGAACGTTTCGTGACCTCTGCTTTGAGAGTCAATGACTTTGCGCGTTCCGTGAAGTCAATAGATGTGGAGAGGGTGGTCCTCCTCGGACAGTGCTCGAAACTCCCTTATTTCAAGAAAATCCTTTCCGAAAAGACCGGAGTTGCGGTGGAGTCCTTCGGTGATACTGAAGAAGTCAGAAAATTCACAAATTCCGCTGGCGCAGCTTCGAATTATATATCATGTCTTGGAAGCCTTATAGCTCCGGTTGACCTGCTTCCCGCCACTTATGGTTCAAAGCAGAAGGCTGCTCAGTCACAGGGCTTTTCAACCGGTGCGGCCATGCTTATAATGTTCGGGTTTATAGCTGTTGGCGCCGTACTCGCGCTCACCTCCTTCATGGGTTACATGAACGCCCAGTCGGAGCTTGCTGCGGCAGAAGCCGAACTTGCCTCTCTTGAACCCGCGAAGCAGGCTTATGACGACTATGTGGTTTATGAAGCAAACGCGGGAAGTCTGAAGTTCATCGTGGATGATGCGATTAATCAGAATCAGAAGATGAGGGAATTTTTGAACGAGCTTGAGAAGAAGCTTCCTTCATCAGTACTTACAATGTCGCTCACGGCTGCTACAGATGGGGTGTCCTTTGACTTTACCGTAAGCTCTCTTCCTGAAGTTGCCGATGTAATAAATACCTTCCGTCAGTTTGAATCCTTTGATATTATCTCTGTATCGGGCGTATCAGAGGAGGCTGACTCGGTTACCGGCGAAACCAGACAGCATTTCTCTTTGACGGCGACATATCCGTTAGTCACTGAAGAGAAGGTGTCTGAGGAGAAAGGCACTGAGACTTCCACAACGGAAGATCTGCCGCAGTAAGGGAGGAGAGCGAAAATGCAGAAGGGTTTATCAGATATTTTAAAAAAAGTCCTTATTATATTGATAGGTGTTGT
>OMRF01000096.1 GCA_900313435.1 uncultured Lachnospiraceae bacterium
CGCGTCAGCGACGGCAATGATCCTTGCTTCCTCCGGAATATCATCGCCTTTTAACCCGTCCGGATAGCCGCGGCCGTCGTATCGTTCATGATGCCAACGAGCGCCAGTCACAAGCTTTGGCATCTCGCTGATCGTTTTTAAGATCTCGGCGCCCACAGAGGGATGCGTCTTGATCTTCTCATATTCCTCGTCGGTGAGCTTTCCCTGCTTATTGATGATCGAATCCGGAACGCCGATCTTGCCTACATCATGCAAAAGCCCCATGATATAGATCTCTTCCTGCCTGTCTTCATCGTACCCGTATCTTTTGGCGATCTCCCGGGCATATGCCCCAACCCTTTCGGAATGGCCGTTCGTATAGGCATCCTTGGCATCTATCGTCTTTGCCAGCGTATGCACAACATGAAGGGACAAGCTTTCCAGTTCGGCCGTCGTTTTTGCGACTTCGCGATGAAGGTCTCTCTGCAGACTGATCAGGTCGATAAGGTTTCTTATCCTGATCTTTAACGCTTCCGATGAAAACGGCTTTCTGATAAAGTCCATGGCTCCGAGAGAAAGCCCCTTCACCTCGGAATCGGAATCCTCGTGCCCCGTAAGGAAGATCACGGGAACACTCTCCCGTGACTCGGCACTCTCCCATTCTCTTAACGCACGGATTGTCTCAAAGCCGTCCATTTCCGGCATTCTGATATCAAGCAAAAGAAGGTCCGCCGGATTCATTTTGATATAATCCAGCAAAAGCTTTCCGCTTTTTAAGCATGTGACCTTAAATCCGGCTTCCGAAAGTATCATATTTGCCTGTTTAAGAATGACGGCGTCGTCATCAACAACCACTACACGTTCATCCATCTGTGATTCCTCCGCGCTCGAAAAACTGATCAGGACGACCTAGAATCTGTTATTCCACCTGTTATTTTCAAAATACTCATCGATCGATGCGACGATATCATCCTTGGACATAGTTTTAAGAAGATAGCCCTGCGGCTTCAGACGCATCACATTCATCACGCTCTCCCTGTCTGATTTTCCGGTGAGAAAGATGATGGGGATCGTCGCGGCAGTGATCTCGCTTCTTATCATTTCCATGACCTGCGGGCCCGACGTAACGGGCATGTCATAGTCAAGAAGGATCAGATCCGGTGTATGATGGGCGATATATGTAATGGCCTGCATACCGGATTTGACCGCTGTGATCCTGTATTTTTCAGAAAGCCAGCCCTGCAGCATCTTCAGGAAGGTAGGATCATCATCGACAAGCAGGATCTGCTTACCAAGCTTTTTCTCCTCTGTGATCTTCGAGATCTCCTTAAGCTTTTCCGTGACTTTTTTGGCATCAAACGGACGCAGGAATTCCCAAACGATACATCTTCCCGGGATATACTGCTTGATCTCATCCATTTCTCCGGCATAGCCGATAAGACATACCGGGAGTTCCTCATCCTCACAGATATCCCTGAGATAAACTAGAGCCTCCGCAGACTCATAAACAAATTCATCCGCGAGCAAAACTACGATATCCGTATCCTCTTTTACCTTCGTGATGCTTTTTACATCAGGTTCCGCATGCACGGTCTTAAAGCCGCTCTGTTTAAGATTGGAATCCAGCGCGTCCATCATGAAACCGGAGCCGCGGCTTATTATCAGTATTTTAGTCGCCATTTATTCCTGCCCCCTGTCAAGTATTCCGGGTATGAGATCATAATCATAATTATCAACTGCTTTGACCAACCGTTCATATCGCGTCACTTCATCTTCTGGCATCCTGTAAGCGCTCAGTGATTCAACAACATGCGCCACGGAATCAAAATCATAAGAGGCGCAGAACTCAGAAAGTGCCGTGTATGCTTCATTGAGATAATCATCGGATATGAGCGGCCTTGTATCGTTCTCTGGTTCTTGCTTTTCCTCTGCATGAAGGGGTTCCAGATCAGCTGCAAGCTTTCTGTACTCCTCAAGCAGCACGGGCATTTCCTTTTCAAGCTTTTTTACATCCTCCAAGTCGCCGGCTTTTTCCAGTTCGGCGGCATGATCTCCGAGTGAAAGGGCGCCGATGACCCGTGACGTGCTCTTCAAAGCATGCACTCGGATAGTTGTGTTTTTAAGGTCCCTTGCGTTCCAGAGTTTCTCCAGCTCATCCGCGTTATCGACAGCCGTATCAAGGTACATCTTGAGCGTTGTCATGTACGAACGTTTGGATCCGCAATGACCTAAGCCGGAATTTACATCCAGTTCCGGGATCGTGAAGACAAAATCCGGGATAAGGACATCCTCTTCATCGGACTCATCCTCAGGAGGAGCGATCTTGCCCTTCGGAAGATAGGTAAGCAGCATGCTCTCAAGTCTGTCGGGATCGATCGGCTTTGTGATATAGTCGTCAAAGCCTGCATTAATGTACATCTCCCTCATGCCGGATATCGCGTTCGCGGTAAGGCAGATGATCGGCGTCTCGTCGTTGGGTGTCCCTTTAAGACCGCGCATTTCCGCTAATGTCTCAATACCGTCCTTGTCCGGCATCATGTGATCTAAGAAGATGACATCATAATGCTTGTTTTTGTACATCGGAATGGCTTCATCACCGCTCTCCGCCGTATCGATCTCCATCTTTGTACGGCTCAACAGGTTTGTAAAGACAGTAAGGTTGACCGGCGTGTCATCGACAACCAGCACCTTTGCATGCGGTGCGGTGAATTTCTCGCGATAACCTTGTCTTTCGTTGAGCGAGAGTTTGAAAGCCTCCTCATAATTGCCGACAGGATCCCATTTGACAACCTTCTGTTCGAGGTCAAAGGAGAAGACCGAGCCCTCCCCGTATTTACTCTCAACCTGAAGGCGGCTGCCCATCATGGTAAGGAAGCTCTGCGCGATGGTCATGCCAAGTCCCGTTCCTTCGATGCTGCGGTTTCTCTTTTCCTCAATACGCTCGAAGGCCGTAAACAGCCGTTCCATATCTTCGGGCTTGATACCGATGCCGGTATCGGAAACACTGATCTTCAAAATGATCACGTCGTCCTTGTCCGGTTTCTTTTCATAGCCCACGGAAAACGTTATGGAGCCTTCCTTGGTATACTTCACGGCATTTGAGAGGATGTTTGTGATGACCTGCTTGATCCTGATCTCATCACCGTGAAGGATCGAGGGGATCTCTCTGTCTACATCAATATTGAAGGCAAGGCCCTTATCCTCTGCCTTATTCTGCACCATGTTCACAAGATCGTTCAGCACGGATACAAAGCTGTAATCCACATTGATGATATCCATTCTGCCGGCTTCGATCTTGGAAAAGTCCAAAATGTCATTGATGATCCCGAGAAGCGTATTTCCCGCCGTCCGGATGTTCTCGGCATAGCCCAGGATCGCTTCGTCCTTACTGTCCCGCATCACCATTTCGTTTAGCCCCAAGATTGCATTCATGGGCGTACGTATGTCATGCGACATAGTGGAAAGAAAGGCCGATTTGGCTTTATTGGCCTGATCTGCCTCAGCCGCCGCCTCCGCCGCTCTTCGATTGTAGGTCATCAATATCACAAAATTGAATAATAGCAGAATGATCAGACCCAGCGAAACGGTGCCGAGCAGAACCCAGTCGACCACGCGGTTCTCCGTAAGCTCATACATCGGGATGTATGCAAGAAGATACCAGGCCTTCAGGGATTCCAGCGGCGAATAGGCCAGCAGGCATTCCTCGCCCTTCGAGTTTTTGATGACCATCGAGCCCGCCTGACTGATCACCTCACTCTTCACATGCTGGAATTCCTCATTGGTCACATCATTGTATGATCTGTAATACTCAAAGAAATTGCTGTTCTTAAAGGATTTGCCGTGGATGATATAGTTGCCGTCCTTATCGATAAAGCTGATCTCAACGTTCTCGTATTCTCCGCTCAAAAATACCAGTTTCTGCTCAAGGCGGTTCAAAGGGACCACCCGCATCAAAAGACCGGTCTTCAGCTTCCCTGTATCCGGGTCGAGCACCTTAACATAATTCATGAAGGCAATGGACTGTACTCCGTTTAAGGGATCAGTGTAAGCTCTGGTAAAATTGACTACTCCGTCAACATCGCTCACACTGTCGAGATTTTCAAAAATGGGGACGTTCTTGTAAGAGACCGAATAATCGCCGGGTTTGACGGGATTCTCCGTGGTTGAGATACCGGAAAGATTTGGACCGTCCAGGAAGATGAGATGACCGGATATTTCCGGTGAGATCTTGGCCTTTCTGATATAGGAGATGACCTCCTCGGCGGTCATGGGAGTGCCCGCCTCAGCAGACCGGTTGACATAATTTGCCCAGATATCGCACAGCTGCTGTTCATCCGCAAGATAGTTGGTGACGATCTGCGTCACCGTGACAGTCATCTTTTCAAATTCTTCTATTTCGCGCTGATTGCTTTCTTCCATCCTGGTATTCGCATATCGAACGATAAAGACCAGGATGAATCCGATTATCAGAACATTTGGAATAATGACCAGTGCTTTCTTCACGAGACATCCTCACTCAAAGGTCCCATACTTTTTGACGGCTTGATCCACGGAAAGATTCCCTCTTCCGACCTCATATGCCGCAACCCTGATCTGTACCGTCAGAGGATCCGTGATGCCGATCACCTCCGGGGACATCGTGCGCTCTGAAGGCACCTGTCCGAAGGGGGCGTAGAGCGCGTCAAAGGAAAGATCCGCCGTAGGCGTGACCAGGCGCTTCGCAGAGGCCATTTCGTTCAACTCCTTGCTTGTGATCAGGAAACGCATAAATTCATTCGTCATATCCAGATCATCGCAGTCCTTGTTAACGGAGAATTCTATAGAGGGACTGTCAAGGAAGTATCCGCCTTCCTCCGTTACGGGGATTGGCGAAAAGGTGTACTTGAAAGGTGACTTGGAGAATGCTTCGGACTGGCTCTCCCTCTTCTTTGTGCCGGATACGGTATCCCCGGCGCAGATCATCATCGGTACATCTCCTTCAAAGAAACGAAGGATCACCTGAGTATAATTGTCCTCGATCTTATCGCACTCGGCAAGGTCGATGCATTTGTTCCGGATCAGCTGCTCCACCTTTTCCAGTGCGGGGCGCATGTATTCCCCGGCTGAAGGATCCATATCATTGGCAAGCTTGAGCGCCTTTTCATCCTTCGCAAGATCAGCAGCAAACATAGGATAAGCAACCGTATACATGAAGCAGCTGGATGATTTAAGACTGTATCCCATCATGGGGCTTGCGTAGCCCTTCTCACGGAATGCGTTGCATACGGTTATTAGCTCTGTCCATGTTGTCGGAACCTTCAGGCCTTCCTTCTCGAAGAGATCATTGTTCACCAGCATGCCATAGCTTCTTGAGAAAACAGGCACTATCAACACATGGCCCTCGCTGTCACGGTTGATGAGACCGGGGCGGATGCAGCCAAGGTCAATGTTAAGCGCGGGATCCGAAAGATCCTCCATGTGCGTAACGATCGATTCGTATTTATTGTTACCGATCATCCACGGATAGGAAAAGAACACATTCGGCTTATCATTGCCCTGCAGCGCCGCGCCCAATATGTTCTTGTAATCATCAAGCTTCTGATATTTTAACTGGACATTCGGATAGAACTCGTTAAACCTGTCAAATTCAGCCTCCAAAGCCTCAAAGTTATCATAACTGCCGGCAACGGTGATGCTGCAGCTTCTGTTTGTATCAAGCGACGGAGAGAACACTTTGGCCTTTTCTTGTACGGGCTTGCTCCCACAGGCCGAAAGCACTAAGACAAGACATAAGACTGAAATGAAGCAGATCAGTTTTTTCATACTCGATTTTCCTCCAGGATTTGTAACTATTTCCGCCAACATAGTATTACATTTACATACCTATTTCAAGGCAGAGTTCCCATTCCGCGCTGTTCAGACGCCCTTAAAGAACGCCTCCAGCTTCTCTAAAAGCGACTTCTTGTCTATTGTCTTCAGAAGATAATCCACGGGCTTTAAGTCGATTACGGACATCACGCTGTCGCGGTCGTTCTTTCCCGTGAGGAACATTACCGGGATCGTGCCTGAGTCGGATTCGCTGCGCAGCATTTCAAGAACCTGCGGTCCGTTTGCAACCGGCATCTCATAATCAAGGAGAACGAGATCCACCTTGTTCTTCGCAAGATACTTGATCGCCTGTATCCCCGACGCCACCATCCCCACATGATAGGAGGGGCTCAGCCAGTCGTATATCAGCCTCATGTAGGTAATATCATCATCGACTATCAGGATACTCTTTTTCCTGTTCTCCCCGCCTTGTGTTTCGAGATAATGCTTTATGGTCTTCAAAAGCTCATCCATTTCAAGCGGTCGAAGGAACTCTTGAAGTATCAGCGTTTGGGGAATTGTCTTTTTCACCTGCGCTATCGATTCGGCATTTCCTACTACGATTATCCTCCTGTCCGTATCTGCAGCGACATCCTTTAAATACACAAGACATTCCGTATCGTCCTCCGCTCCTTCATCCGCGAAGACCACAAAAAGCTCAGTCTCGTCACGCAATTTCTCTATCTTTTTGATATCGCACCCGACAGCCTCCGAATCGATCACCATCTCTTTGAGCTTTGATATGAGGCCTCCGGTAAGAAAGCCTTCAGACCGGCCGATTATTATTATCTTTCCGAGATCGTTTTCCAAAACTGTTCCTCCCCGTTATTCTTCAGTCTTCAACATTTCCTCAATAGAATCCCAGTCGAGCATCAATAGATGCTCCTTTATATGATCAAAGAATTCCTGATCCTTTTCATCCAATGTAAGGTCTGAAAGCTCCTTCAAAACGGCCTCAGCCTCACCGTAATCCATCATATCACAGGCATCTAAAAGCCTCTTTCTTGCTTCTTCAAGCTGCGCCTTTGAAGCCGCAGGACCTTTCTCCTTTTCATTCAACGCGTCCTCAAGCCTTTCATGAAGATCCCTGTACTGGTCAAGCAGGGGTGTGGTATTCTCCCTTATAAAATCAATATCCCCGCTCTTCCCCGCCTCCTCAAGCTTCAGGGAAAGCTCGGAGAGCCTGTCCGCTCCGATTATCCTTGCCGCGCTCTTTAAGGCATGAACCTTTACGGTGTAATTCTCATAATCCTCTGAAACATAATACTCGGCGATCTCATCAGCCTTTGAGGAAGCAGTATCGCAGAAGACCCTCACCACGGAGATCAGGCTCTCTTCCGAGCCGCAGTTTAATATGCCCTTGTCGACATCAAGAACCGGGATCACTTTAAGCCTTTGAAAGATACTGTGCTCCTTTACCTCTTCACCGTCCTTTTTCTCAAAGTCCCAAAGATCCTTGAAGCCCTGCCAGATATCGCTTCCGTCGGAGTTTTCGTTCATCTTAAACTCCGTATCCTCATCTATCATAAGGAGCATCGCTTTCGCAGGCACCGGATCAAATATGATGCCTGAGCAGCGCTCTATCTCGGCCCGGACCTCTTCACGGGATTTTGGCTTTGAGTAGGTCCGGGTGGATGTCATCGCGTCATAGCAGTCCGCAACACAGACTATCCTTGCATTTTCAGGTATCTCCTCACCCTTAAGGCCGTCAGGATAACCACCTCCGCTAAATCTCTCGTGATGAGACCGCGCGCCCTCTGAAAGGGAAGGATAGTCGGTGATATTCCGAAGGATCTCATACCCCATTATCGTATGCTCCTTTATCTCCGCGAACTCGTCATCCGTGAGCTTTGAGTCCTTTGTGATGATATCCTCGTGTATCCCTATCTTTCCGATATCGTGCATGAGGCCTATCTCATAGATCTCCTCCTGCTCCTCTTTTGTCTTTCCCATCCTGCGTGCGATCTCGGCGGAATAGGCGGCGACTCTCCTTGAATGACCGTTTGTGTAATGATCCTTCATATCGACGGCCTTCGAGAGCGCCATCATCATCTCCCTCGTAAGCCGGTTTGCGCGGTTCGCCTGGGTATCAGCCTCTTCCCTGAGGTCGCCCACATGGCGATGTGTATTTAATATCCTCTTTACGCGTTCGCTCAACGTTTCCGGTGCAAAGGGCTTTCTCACATAGTCTTCGGCACCGCTATAAAAGCCCTTTGCTTCCGATTCCGAGTCCCCTTCACTCGTGACAAGGATCACCGGGATATCCTTAGTCGACGGCTTGCTCTTCAATGAGGATAATACATCAAACCCGTTCTCTCCTTTGAGCCGCACATCAAGAAGTATGAGCGCTACATCATTTTCTTCAGCCTTCCTGATCCCTTCCGTTCCGTCCAGCGCAAAGAGGAGTTCGTACTTATCCTTCAGGATCTCCTTTACAAGATCGTGGACCGTCTCATCGTCATCGATAAGAAGAACAGTGTCATAAGACTTTTCTTCTTCCTTTCCGGGCTCATTTGGCGGCATTATCTTTTCCTTCGGAAGTATCCGAAGCAGAAGTTTTTCAAGCCGCTCCGGATCCACCGGCTTTGAAAGGAACTCAAAGAAGCCTTCTTTTATGTATTTTTCCCTGTCTCCCGAAAGAGCGTTTGCAGTAAGGGCGATGAACTTTATATTCTCGCTCTCTGGGCGCTTTTCCATTTCATGCAGGGTCTCTATCCCATCCATGTCCGGCATCATATGGTCAAGGAAGATGGCATCATAGGAATTGACCTCGGAAAGTGAGAGTGCCTCCCTTCCGGACAGCGCGGTATCGATCTGAAGAAGGGTCTTTTTCAGCAGATTCTTGATGACGGTAAGGTTAACCTCGGTATCGTCCACCACCAGTATCCTTGCGTCAGGCGCGGTAAAGCTCTCCTGATAGGAAGTGATCTCTCGGCTGCCCTCGATCCTCGCCGTGATGTCTCCAACACTCTCTTCCCCTATCACACCCTGCTCGACCGAAAAGCCGAAGGTTGAGCCTTTGCCATACTCACTGATGACGGAAAGCTTCGTCCCCATCAATGAAAGAAGCTCCTGCACTATGCTCATTCCAAGACCGGTACCTTCGATATTTCTGTTTCTCTTTTCCTCGAGCCTCTGGAACGGGGTAAAGAGAGCTTCCATATCCTCTTTCCTGATGCCGATCCCGGTATCTGTCACCTTGAAGCTTAGATTTATCCTCTTTCCGGCAGGTCCTTCCGAAAGCTCAGCAAAATCAACCTCAAGAGCGACCGAGCCTTCCATGGTATATTTCACCGCGTTTGTAAGAAGGTTCATCACGCACTGTCTTATGCGGATCTCATCCCCAAAAAGAAGATGAGGAATTTTCTCATTCACCTTAAGATGAAAGGCTATCCCCTTCTTTGCCGCCCTGTCCCTTATCATATTCACAAGGTCAAATATAAGGGATGAGAGCTCGTAGCGGACAGGTATTATTTCAAGCTTTCCTTCCTCGACCTTTGAAATGTCAAGGATATCGTTGATGAGCGATAATAATGTATTTCCCGCCGACTGGATATCCGCCGCATAGGAAAGGGTATCCTTTTCCCGACTCTCACGAAGTATCATCTCATCCATCCCGAGAACAGCATTAAGCGGCGTTCTTATGTCATGTGACATATTTGCAAGGAAGGTTGATTTCGCACGATTGGCGGAATCCGCGATTGCCTTTTGCTCCTTAAGCTCCTCTAAGTACCTCAGATGCTCGGTGTCATCCAAAAAGACATAAACTCTTCCCACTTCCTTCCCGTTTCGAAGGAGGGCATTCTTTTCGGGTACATATTTCCTGTCTCCGGAAATATATATCTCACCGCTCACTGCCAACGCATCTATTTCAAGGAGCGTTTCATCTCTTTTGTCTGAAAGCCCGGGGAAAAGCATCTGCGCAGGCTCGTTATAAAAGCCTGTCTCACCGTTTTTGTCCACAGCAATGATGGCTTCGGAAAGCTTGTCAAGGACAAAATCTTCAGCAAGACGCCTCGTGTCAAGAAGGTCGTAGCGAAGAAGGGCAATAAGGAGGAACAGGGCGGATATCGCATAGCCGAGCATGGTCATATCGTAGGTTTCCCCGACCCCGACGATCTCCAGTATGAAAAAGAGCGTGATGGACAAGATGGAGGCTATCACAAAAAGTGTCCTCCATCTGTTCTTCATGCGCCTTTCCACGGCAAATTTCCTGAGAAGGAAGCCGATCCCGATAACCACATAAATGATGATGATGATATTGTAGATGGTATGGACGGTTCCGTATTCATAGACAAGATGCGGGAAAAGTCCCGATCTTGTATAGCCAATGCTTGAATAATAGAGATGATTTTCACCTGTGGTAAGTACCGTAATAAAGATGAAAACATGGAGAATGAGAAGAAGGTTCATTACCACCTTGCTCC
>OMRF01000198.1 GCA_900313435.1 uncultured Lachnospiraceae bacterium
GATGTCGGTGATCTACGACATGGAAAAGCTCTTCTCATGTCTCGCCGAGACCGATTCTAACTTTAAGGTTTTCTATTACAGGGATCTTGCCTTCGTAACTACAAAGGATACCTTCTTAGACCTTGATTTTGTCCTTTGGAATGACGGCGCCGTCGAAGAAACAAGCTTTAATGAGGCTCCCGATGAATTAAAATCGGATTTCTACGAAAAGCTCTATGATAATCCCGCAAAGAAGGACAAAGAAAAGGCGAAAAATACAAATACCGGAAAAGCCCAAAGCACAAGAGACGAAGATCCCATCCAGAAGCACCGCTTCTTTTCAGACCTGGCTTGTACGGACATCCTGGTCCTCAAGAAGGAATACCACGAGCTCATCAAGCGTTATCATCCCGATGTCACGGGAAGCGAAAAGGATGCCGCTATCATACGGGCAGTGATCGAGGAAAGAGCGGAGATATTGGAAAGATTCTCGACATAAAAAAAATCCCTGTGAATTTAATTAATTCACAGGGACTCTTTTTTGTTTAGATCATATTATGCAAGCTCATCCTGGAAGCCCGGCTTGTAAAGGTGTCTCGGAATACCGTCAACCATTATCGGAGCTACATCGCCCTGGATCAGCGGCCTTACGTACTGAACAAATTCATCCGTGACATAGGTGCCGTCCTTTGTGATCCAATCTCTCGGAACAAGACGCTCATCATTCGCGATCTTGTGAACATCCTTCACCTCTGTCCTTGCCTGATAAGGATCATCTGACACACGGGTGATGACAACCATCTTTCCGCTGTCACCCTCATCAGCAGCCTTTACGGCAGCACCGCCGCACTCAAATGCCTCAAGTATATCAATCCTTGATGCACAGTGGCTTGCGGCTCTCTGAAGGGTTGAGAACTCAATAGATCTTGTCTTGCAACCAAGTTCCTTACCAACTACGTTGCAAAGATAAGCTGCCGTTCCGGCAAGCTGCTTGTGACCGAAAGCATCAACGTAATCTGAGGTTGAGCCCATCTCGCTGATGTACTTTCCTTCTGCAGTCCTGATACCTTCGGATACGCACATTACAACGGACTGCTTTTTCTTCAGAAGATCCTTACACTTCTTGACAAAAGCGTCGACATCGAAGGGAAGCTCAGGAAGGTAGATAGCGTCAGGTCCGTCGCAATCCTCGCTCTTTGCAAGGATGGAAGCGCCTGTAAGCCAGCCGGCATTACGTCCCATGATCTCTACTACGATGACCTGACCGTTCTCGATGCCGAGTGACCAGCCGTCTCTTATTATCTCTTTGATGGAGGTTCCGATGTACTTTGCAGCGGAGCCAAAGCCCGGTGTGTGATCCGTAAGGGCAAGGTCGTTATCGATCGTCTTCGGGCAGCCAACGAAGTGGATGTTTGAGCCGCTTATGATAGCATAATCAGCAAGCTTCTTGATGGTGTCCATTGAGTCATTTCCGCCGATGTAGATGAAGACATCGATCTCAAGTTCATCAAGGATCTTGAAGATCTTTTCATACAAAGGCGTATCCTCATTGATGTTGGGAAGCTTGAAACGGCAGGAACCAAGATATGCAGAGGGAGTCCTCTTCAAAAGCTCTATATCAAGCCCTGTCTGAAGATGTTCAGAAAGGTCTGTGTACTTGCCATTAAGAAGCCCCTGAATCCCGTGGATCATTCCGTAAACCTTGTTGTAGCCTCTGTCCTTCGCTGTGCGGTAAACACCTGCCAGAGACGAATTGATGGCGGCTGTAGGGCCTCCTGACTGGCCGACAATGACGTTTCTCTTCTTCTTGCTCATTTTTGAAGTTCCTCCTCTAAAGAACATAATAATGTATTATTCTTTGCCGGTTTTTTGCACCAGCGCAGTACATTTTAACAGAGAGCCGCCCCTGTTTCAAGGAGCGGCTTTCAATCAATTTTATTCGAGGGGCTCGATATTGTCGGAAAGCTTTTCGCCCCTGTAGGTTCCGGAAGTGGAAACAACGGCTGAAGACTGTCCCCCTGTTCCGGTATAGGTCTGCTTCACCTTTCCTGTCGAAGGATCCTTTTCCACTCCGAATGTAAAGGTCAATGTAGCTGTCATCCCAAGCTTTTCAAGGTCGACAGTGTTTCCGTCCGAATCTGTATAGTTGGTGTCCTTCTGCTTCAGGGTCATCACATTTGAGGAAGTATCATAAGTTCCCCGATAAGCCTGAAGCGGCGCACCGTTCCCGAACTTGATATTAACGTCATATATGTTCTTCTCCCCGGTATTTTGAATGGTCATCCTTCCGTCTGAAAAGCTGTTGCTTAGTGAACTTCTGTAAAGATCACCATATCCTGAGAGGCCGAGAAGATCGTTCGGGTCATACTCTCCTGCATACTTCTCAAGAAGATCCACAAGAGGATCAATAAGTCCGGATGAATAACTGCCCTCTCCTTCCATGCTCCAGGTTCCCGTGACAGAAGAATCAGCAGGCTCAAGCACAACCTTAAACGTTGTATTCGTTTTTTCTCCCATTGGAGCGTTTGATACTGCAAGAGCTAAATAATATCTGCTATTCTCCCACGCTTTATCAATCTGCTTTAAGGATAAGGACTTTCCATCAAGCTTTACATCAGGATCTTCTTTTATTGATTCCGAAACCTCAAATAGAATGACTTCACAGCCGTCACAATACAATGTCACCTGATAATCATCGGGTACGTTGTCGATCGGGACGAAACGGAGCGCAAACATGTAAGCTCCGGTACCGTGAATATCTATGCCTCTTTCCTCAAGTGTATAGGATTCCCTGTTTTTGATCGCTTCCTCCATCGGCACTCTGTTGTCAGGTTCAGCTATGGTAATGCTTTTTGATGCAGCTTTAACATCAGGATCATTCTTCTCGATATAGTAAAAGAATCTTCCTGCTGTATGATCAGCATCGCCGGGGTATTTCGTACAGTATTTTCCGGAAACAAAGCCCGTATAAAATTCCCTTGCCGCATTCGGTATGCTTTCAAAATATGCTCTTATGCTGTCATTAAGAGGCGTACCGTTTTCATAATATGCATTGTAAACTGTCTTTATCCATTCATCAGAACCAAGCTTGTCCGTTACAAAGGCTACAAGAGGTCCGCGGGCGTATCCGGCATCAGCAGACATCTTGTCATCAGGCATAAGCCCCTCCCAGACATACTCTACATATTTGTTACTCTGGGCACAGTCTTTTTTACCGGTCTCATTTGCTTCGTAATATACCGCCGTGGCCTCGTCAAACCACACGCTCTCCTGCCAGCCCGCCGCCCAGGAGTAGCCTGCCTTCCAGCCAAGATAATTTGTCTGGATCGTATGGAAGAACTCATGCTTTAAAAGTTCCCTTGAAGCAGTCCTGTGAGAGGGATAGACAGGCTCTTTCTTATTCTCCTCACCGAAAAGAAGGGGAGAAGCAAGCGTGATGCTCGATCCCTGGGAATACCCGTCCATACCTTCTATCTTCCGCTGTATTGTGACATCCATGGGGAATTTATCGCCCATCATATAGCCCTTTTCAGCATAAAAGGAATAGATGGATTCAAGGTCGGAAAGGAAATCCTGCCTGTCACTCTGATCGATATAAAGCAAAGTCGGATGCCAAACCTTGAAATGACCGTTCTCATAATAGAAGGCGTCCGTCCAGAAGTATCCGAGATAGCGCTTTATTTTGCCATGATCCCTTTTCTTTGTATCTTTATTCTGGCTTGAAAGAGAAGTCTTTACAAAGCCGGTCCCATCATTATCCGCTCTGCCGAAAAAGGCGGTCTCGGGAAACATTGAAATGTCAAAGGACGCAGTCACCATGCCATTACTTATCACTGCATCAATGTAATCAAAGGGCGTAACTACAAGACCGTCTTCAGTGGTATAATCCCTTCCAATCCCAAGCCGAAGAACACCGTCCTTTGACGCATCATAAGCTTCAGGCACCGGCAGGCTCACTGTGACAAGGCCGCTTATTCCCTCTTCATAGCTTATGGAATAGAGCTCTGAAATGAGGCCGTTTTCCTTTTCAAAGGAAGCGCCCTTTTCTTCGGTAAGGATTGCTTCTCCATCCAAAGCGCCGGTACCTGAAAAGTCTACGGAAAAGTCATTAATTGACATCAGGCCTTTTGAAAGATTTAC
>OMRF01000339.1 GCA_900313435.1 uncultured Lachnospiraceae bacterium
AGAGTTTTCCGCGAAGCTTCCTTTTGACCAGCTGCAGTTCATAGAGGTCCAGATGCCTTCTTCTGAGATAAGATCCCGCGCAAAGGCTCTTGATGTGACAGTAACGAGTCTTTTGGGGTCGGCTCTTGTGATGGCACTCATAAAGAATATGCCTCTTGCGGCGAGAAAGATGCCTGTCAGCATTGAGATGCCGGTAAATCTCAGAAGCTATTACCCCTCTGATTCCATCAGGAATTTCTTCAGTGACATTAAGTATTCCCGTGTGCCGACAGGTGATGAGAGCCTTGCTTCGCTTTCTAAGGAATATGATCTTTCGATAAAGGAGAGTCTTACGCCGGAAAAGATATCTGCCCAGATAGCGCAGATACAGGCGTTTCAAAATAACAACGCGATCCGTCTGGTACCGCTTTTTTTGAAGCAGGGTGCCCTTCGGTTTTTCTCCTTCCTTACAAATTCCGGCGCTTCGGCTGTCCTTTCAAATCTGGGACGTATGTCCCTTCCAAAGGAGATGGAGGGCTTCGTCGATTACTACAGCATGTACTGCAGCTCCCACAATCTGTTCTTCTGCGTGAACAGCTTTAAGGATAACCTTGTGATAGGCATCACGAATCCTTATCTTTCGACCGGTGTAGTCAGGGATTTTGTCAGGATCTTTTCAAGTGATGGCGTTCCTGTCAGGGTCTTTGCGACGGAGGTGATCCGCTGATGAAGGAATGCAAAAAATGCGAAATCTCGGTCGGGAACGGCGCAAAGAAATGTCCTCTCTGTGGAAGCCCGCTGACAGGCTCTGATGAGGGTGAGACCCGGTTCTTTCCGATTGCTCCAAAGGAGAGGAATCGCTATATCTTTTTCAAGGCTGAGCTTCTTTTATTCTGGGGCGTTTTTTTGGCGATCATCCTGATCACACTCGTAGTGGATCCCAGGAATTTTTTTGGCAAAAATTTTCTTATACTTATCTGGCTGATCATTGGAGAAGTCACATTTATAAGTGTCTTCAGATCCCATGGCTATATCCCCGGGATAATTTTCCGCTGCGCCATTGCGGGAATGCTGGCTCTCGGGTTTTCCTCCCTTTGGTATCCGGAGGTCATTCCCATAATACCAAGTCCTCTCATACCGCTTTTGATATTAAACTTCATAGCGGCTTTGGGCGGCAGGGATACAAATGTGGTCATGTGCTTCACGGCCAATCTCGGTGCGATAGTTTTTTCCTTCGTTGTCGTTGTCCTGATCCTTAAGGATATCCATATCATCATCTGGCAGGTATGCTTCATGATCGGCTTTTTTACTCTTATCGGGATTCTGATCTTCAGGGGACGAACTCTTTTCCAAGAGCTTAAAAAAAGGCTTCACAGGTAGTTTGGGTGCGGTCTATGAGAAACATCGTCTTTGGGATAGTCGCACATGTTGATGCCGGAAAGACTACTCTTTCAGAGCAGCTTCTCCTCCGCGGCGGCGCGGTCAGGGAGGCCGGCAGGGTCGACAAGGGTACGTCATATCTTGATGACAATTCGATAGAGAGGGAACGCGGGATCACGGTCTTTTCAAAGCAGGCAAGGCTTGTTCTTTCCGGGCGTCCCTTCACGCTTCTTGATACTCCGGGTCACTCTGATCTCACAGGTGAAACAAAAAGCGTGCTTTCCGTTCTTGATGCAGCGATCCTCGTTGTCCCGGCCGGGACGAAGGTAAATGCTCATACCGTATATCTTAAAAAGCTTCTCGAAGGATTTAATATTCCCGTCATTATTTTTGTGAACAAAACAGATCTTCATTCCTTTGACAGGGATGGATTCCTCTTAGAGCTTAAGGAAAGGCTTGGAGAAGGCTTGATCGAGGCGGAGCGGATCGGGTGCGATGAGACGGCAGAGGATCTTGCAGTCCTTGATGATGAGCTTTTGGGTGATTACCTTGATACAGGAAAGCTTCCCCAAAACGCCAAAGAAAAGCTTTTTCTCTCAGGAAAGCTGAATCCCGTATATTTCGGCTCGGCTCTCAAGGATGAAGGAATAGATGCGCTTTGCGGGGGACTTTCCGGGCTTACCGAGCCTCTTCTTAAAGAGGAACATAATGACCTGCCGTTTGCCGCCAGGGTCTTTTCCATAGGGTATTTTGACCGCCGCCTTACCTTTATGAAGATAACAGGCGGAACTTTAAAGATCAGGGATCAGGTCGTTACGGACCCGTCCCTTCCGCCTGAGAAAGTGACGGAGTTAAGGCTTTATTCCGGAAGCAGATTTGAGCATATAAGTGAGGCTCATGCCGGGGACATAGTTGCGGCAGCAGGTCTTGAAAAAACCTTTTTCGGACAGGGACTTGGTGATGAAAGTGATGGACCCCGGCTCTCAACAGGGGCATTGATACGCGTCAGGGTGGTTTTTGATCCTTCCACTGAGAGAGAGGCGTTTTTGAACGCGACGCAGATCCTTTCCGAGGAGGAACCCTATCTTGAGATAGAGACAGACAGTAAGGGAGAGACTTATCTTTCAATAACGGGAACGCTTCAGGAGGAGATATTGGCATCTCTTTTCCTGGAACGCTTTGGGATCACGGTTTCCTTTGACTCGGAAAGAGCGGTATATAAAGAGACCATAAGGGGACAGATCGAAGGAGTCGGGCATTATGAGCCTTTGCGTCATTATGCCGAGGTGCATCTTCTTCTTTCCGAGGGAGAGAGAGGCTCCGGCGTAGTGATAGATTCGCAGTGTCCGGAGGATGTACTTGAAAGGACCTATCAGAAACAGGTCATGGATCATCTTCTTTCACTTGAAAGAGGAGGAGGCCTTCGGGGAGTCCTTACAGGCAGCAGGCTTACGGATATCAGGATAAGCATTGTTTCTGGGAAAAGCCATGTAAAGCATACCGAGCCCGGGGACTTCAGAGAGGCAGCTGTCAGGGCTCTTCGTCACGGGCTGATGAGGGCTGATAATATCCTGCTTGAGCCAGTTCTTTCCTTTTCACTGAGTGTTCCGCAGGAGCTTGTGGGAAGAGCTCTTAATGATATCAGTAATATGCGGGGGGAAGCAATGCCTCCCGAGACCTCTTCCGACAATAGGAGCGTTCTTATAACCGGCGTTGTTCCTGCCGCGGAAATAAAGGATTATCATAAGGAATTATCATCTTACACAAGGGGGGAGGGAAGCCTTGAAACGGTGCCGTTTGGGTACAGTGAGCTTCCCGAGAGGGATGATGTCATAAACAGCTTTTCTTATGACCCTGAAAGGGACCTTTCAAATCCGGCGGGCTCGATCTTCTGCGCCCACGGTGCGGG
>OMRF01000032.1 GCA_900313435.1 uncultured Lachnospiraceae bacterium
GCGGATCTTCGGTGCCATGTGCGGTATGACCGTTGGAGAGTATATCCGCGCCCGCCGTATGACGCTGGCTGCACAAGAACTGTCCTGCTCCGATTGTAAGGTTATCGATATTGCCTTGAAGTACGGCTATGATTCTCCTGACAGCTTTGCAAAAGCCTTTCGCCGCTTTCACGACATTACACCTGCGCAGGCAAAGGAAGCTGGGGCCAATTTAAGAACCGGTCGGGCAATTTTGACGGGCTCTAATATTTTATGATAATATATCGTCGTGGTGAAAAGAGAAAAGATGTGGGTATAAGCCCGTGTAAGTAAGATTAATGGCCAAACTACCATAACGCAGAAGGGGAGACAGGATCATGCTTGATTTTCTTATAAGACATCAGACAGATATTATGTTTATGCTAAGCGGCATCTGCGCGATGACGGCTTTTTTTGTTTTTCTGACTGATTCATTGGGAAAAGGCAGAAAAGTCGCACTTATGATAATGGAAATCAGTGCGATGAACCTGGCCTTATTCGATATGATCTCATATATCTACCGGGGGGATACGAGCGAACTTGGCTATTGGATGGTTAGAGTCGGCAATTTCATGACATTTGCGCTGATGCCGATCCTCATGGGCGGACTTACATTTTATATCCATGATATTCTGAAGAACGACATCGGATTAGAAAAGACTCCCATACGCCTGAAATGTATATATGTTCTTGTCATTATCAGTGAGATCCTTATAGTTGGAAACATTTTTGGCAAATACTATTATTTTATAGACGAGCAGAATCTGTATCATCGCGCGGGGGCTTACTTGGTCTGTTATGCCACACCCCTGGTTGTTCTCGTAATACTTCTGACAGTGATACTTCAGTATTATAAGAAGATTAACAAAGATATCAGGATCTCACTCCTTCTGTTTACAATAGCTCCTTTTGTTGGTTCTTTTATACAGTTTTTTGTATATGGACTGTCCATAACCGACATTTTTATTGTTGCTACATGTGTAATACTGTATGTGTTCGTGTTGATCGATCTTAATCACGCAAAAAAGTTAAAAGAGAAGATAGAGCAGAAGAACCGGGAGCAGATGGATATCATTTCTTCCCTTGCAAACATTTATGTGACCGTCCACGAGTTTGATATCGTATCCGATACGATGACCACGATCAAGTGGGATAGCAAATATGTAGATGACACAAGTATGGCAATGGTGACCAACGCACATGAATTCTTCCAGAAAGCTGCGGTGGAGATCATTGACCCGTCTGCGCTTGATGAATGTAGACGTTTTTTTGATTTTTCAACGTTTAATAAACGTATGAAAAAAACAAATACGATTTCAATAGAGTTTTTTGATATCAAAAACAAGACATGGGGACGCGGAAGGTTCATTGTATCAAAACGCGACGAAAACGGGGATATTACCCATGTTCTGTATGTGACCGAGGATATCACGGAAGAAAAAGCAGAGCGTGACAGACTGATAGATACGTCTGAGCGGGCGCTTGCTGCCAGTGAGGCCAAATCAGCGTTCCTGTCAAATATGTCTCACGAGATACGTACACCGATCAATGCAGTGCTCGGTATGAACGAGATGATCCTTCGTGAGTGCGATGACAAGAATATTCTCGGATACTCAGAGAACATCAGGTCAGCGGGATCGACCCTGCTCGGACTGATAAATGATATACTTGACTTCTCCAAGATCGAAGCCGGTAAGATGGAGATCATTCCTGTCGATTACGATCTTTCCTCCGTCATCAACGATCTTGTGAACATGATTCAGACAAAAGCCGACGCAAAAGGACTCAAACTTGAATTCGAGATAAGCAGGGAGGTTCCAAAATACCTTCATGGCGATGAGGTCAGGATAAAGCAGATAGTTACGAACATACTGACCAACGCCGTAAAATATACGGAAAAGGGCAAAGTCACACTATGCGTCGATTACGAGAAGATACCTGATGAAGAGGACTGCATCTTGCTTGATGTCGCCGTAAAGGACACAGGTATAGGCATCAAGGAGGAGGACATGAAGAAACTCTTCTCCGAGTTCGACCGGATAGAGGAAAAGCGCAATCGTAATGTCGAAGGCACCGGTCTTGGAATGAGCATAACGAAACGACTGCTTGAGATGATGGGATCATCGCTTCAGGTCGAGAGTACATATGGGTTAGGCTCGAAGTTCTCCTTCAGCGTGAGGCAGACTGTTATAAAGTGGGAAGAGCTTGGTGATTATGAAGATGCATTTAAAGCATCTTTGGCTAGTCGTGGGAAGTACCATGAAAAATTCCGTGCTCCAAAGGCGGAGATACTGGTAGTTGACGACACGCCAATGAATCTTCAGGTGTTCATAAACCTGCTCAAAAAGACGGAAGTAAAGATTGATACGGCCGCCACAGGCGAGGAAGCACTGTCTCTTGCGTTTGAGAAGGAATATGATGTTATTTTCCTTGATCATATGATGCCGGACAAAGATGGTATAGAGACGCTTCATGAGATGCGTGCACGCAAGGATGCTCCCAATCTTGAAACTCCGGCGATCTGTCTTACCGCAAATGCCATATCCGGCGCAAGAGAGAAATATCTTGCAGCAGGATTTGACAACTATCTTACAAAACCGATCGATTCGGTGAAACTCGAAGAAATGCTGATCGATTATCTGCCTGAGGAAAAGATCATTCCGGCAGGGTCAGATGAGGTTGCTAAAACTGACGAGATTGGGGATAATATGCGGATACCGGACTATATCACAGGTATCAGCGAGATAGATACCGATATAGGGATCCAAAACTGCGGCGGCGTCGAAGAATACATGAAGACGGTGGAGATATACGCAAAAACGGTAAAGGATCATGCGGATGAAACAGAACAGTTCTGGAAATCCGGAGATATCAAAAATGCGACGATCAAGATCCATGCACTTAAGAGTTCATCGCGTATTATCGGAGCAACCAATCTCGGCGAACTTGCTCAGGAGCTTGAAAACGCGGGAAATGAGAATGATACGGAAAAGCTTGGCGAGCACATAGATGAATTACTTGAAAGATACAGAAAGATTGGAGAAGCGCTTTCACCGCTTATAGGGGCTGATGAGTCTGATGAAAGTGATCTGGAGCCGATAAGCGAGGATGAACTTGAGCAGATGTATACTGCTATCAGTGAATTCTTATCTGTAAGTGATTACGACAGCGTGATAGATCTTATCGAAGCGCTGAAGAGTTACCGGGTTCCCGATAATGAAAAAGATCGTCGTAATGCTCTTATAAAAGCGGCTGACGAAATTAGATACGAAGACATCAAGGAGATAATCGAAAAGGAGAACGGAGATGCCCAGTAGAATAACCATCATAAGTGAAGGACTTGCATTTATTACAGGTGCACTTTCAAAAAATCTTCAACAGGCCGGTTTCGAAGTAAATGTGGTAGCGCCAAAAGTCAAAGAAGTAAACGAATACAGGAATCAGACTGACATTTTTCTGGTTTATGCAGGAGAATATGTTTCGAAAAGCAGAGATCTCTTTGTTTATCTGAAAGATACCTGTTCCGAGGATGAAAAAATTATAGGTGTCATTGGATATTCACCGGAGATATCCGAAGTTGAGGCAATAGTCGGTTCCAATTATGTTGCCCTGAAAGTAACGCGTCCGTTCGATATGAAGGAATTAGTCTCGAGCATGGAAAAACTTTGCGAAGCAGAGGAAGCGCGTAAAATGGGCAAGAATATCCTATTGATCGATGATGACCTTGCATATCTAAAAATGGTACAGGGGTGGCTCACACCTCAATACAGGGTAACAATTGCCAAGTCAGGCATGCAGGCGATCTCGTATATAGTCAATCATACCCCGGATCTGATATTACTTGATTATGAAATGCCGATAACGAGCGGCCCGCAGGTGATGGAAATGATACGCAGCGAGCCCAACTCAGAAGGAATTCCGATAATCTTCCTTACCGGAAAGTCCGACAAGGAGAGTGTAATGAGTGTTATGGCTCTCAAGCCGCAGGGATACATGCTGAAAAGTATGCCAAAGGAAGAAATTCTGAAGACAGTAGACAATTTCTTTGAGACGAGCAAGTGGAAGAATATTTGAAATGGACCCCCGGGACGGGGTCAGGGGTCCATTTTCAGAATATTCAAAAAATGGACCCCCGGGACAGTCCC
>OMRF01000119.1 GCA_900313435.1 uncultured Lachnospiraceae bacterium
CTGGAAGACATAGGACCTGATCTGATTACCCCAGGATATGCCTGAAACATCTCCCCTGATCTCGGCGCGGGCTTCTTCATTTTCCTCCATCTTCAGCATCAAGAGCTTACTCTTCAGCATCTGCATTGCCTTGTCCTTGTTCATATGCTGGGAACGCTCATTCTGACAGGTCACAACTATCCCTGTGGGGAAATGGGTGATCCTGATAGCGGAGGATGTCTTGTTGATATGCTGTCCGCCGGCGCCACTGGAGCGGTAGGTATCCACCCTTATGTCTTCGTCCTTTACCTCTATGTCTATATCATCCTCTATGTCGGGCATGACATCGCAGGAAGCGAAGGAGGTCTGCCTTTTGCCGTTGGCATTGAAGGGCGAGATACGTACAAGCCTGTGGATCCCCATTTCGGATTTGAGATAGCCGTAGGCGTTTTCGCCATTCACTTCAAAGGTAACGGATTTGATACCGGCCTCATCTCCCTCAAGAAGATCAAGAAGCTCGACGGAATAGCCATGAGCCTCTGCCCACCTCGTGTACATCCGGTACAGCATCTGCGTCCAGTCGCAGGCCTCAGTACCGCCTGCTCCCGAATGAAGGGTCACTATAGCGTTTTCAAAATCATACTCGCCGGAGAGGAGAGTTTTTATCCTTAGAGTCTCGAAGTCTGAAGTAAACGCTTCAAACTGTTCCATAGCCTCTGCCGCGATCTCGGGATCATTTTCCTCGTTCCCAAGGTCGATATAATCCAGGATATCCGAAAACTGACTATCCAGGGAATCGATCGCCGAAACATCATCCTTCAGGCTCTTAAGCTCCTGCGATAATCTTCCGCTGGCCGCAGGATCGCTCCAAAAATCAGGAGCCTCCATCTTTTTCTCAAGTTCCTCGATCCTGTTTTTCTTTCCCTCTATGTCAAGGGACTTTCTGACCTCGGTCAGAGGTGCCTTGTATTCATTAAGTTTTGTTTTTAATTCTTCAAGTTCAAGCATGACAGATCCTTTTATTTATTTTCAGTAAGAATGGAATAGGCCTTGTTTATCTGGCTGTCGCCAAGATAATCGGAAACCGTGTACTCATCCTCGTATTTGTTCTTCAACGCTTCCTGATCACCGGTATAAGAGTACTCAACCTCTATGTCGGGCTCTATCCCCTTACCATGGATATCATCGCCGTTCGGAGTTAAATACTTCTTCGTGGTAAGCTCTATCCGGCTTCCATCGGAAAGAGGATAAATGTACTGCACGATCCCCTTTCCATAGGTCTTCTTCCCGACTATGGTGGCTGCCTTGAAATCCTTCATCGCCCCTGTAAATATCTCGGCTGAGGACGCGGAATTCTCATCCACGAGAACCACTGAAGGAATATCTATGACCCGCTCGTCATCCGAGTAAAATGCCTGCTTCCTTCCTTTGTTATCAACGGTATAGACCAGGACGCCCGCCGGGAGGATGTCGTCAAGAACCGTGAGCACTTCATCCACCAGTCCTCCGGGATTCTGGCGAAGATCATATATAACAGAGGTCATCCCAGCTTCCTGGAGCTTCTTCATCTCTTTTCTGAAAGACGGTGCCGTTTCTGCATTGAACTCTGATATCCGAAGATAGCCGACACCCTTGTCAAGCATAGTGGAAAACACACTGGGAGTGTTAACCTTCGCCCGTAACATATCGAAGGATAATTCCTTCCCGTCCCGAAGCACCTTTATGGTAACAGGAGTCCCGCTCTCACCTTGGATCAATGCCACCGATTCGGACAGAGACATATTCGTGACATCAGTATCATCCACGCCTATAAAAATGTCACCCCGAAGGATTCCGGCTTCCTTAGCGGGAGAATCCTCATAGACCGTCTTGATGAGCTTTTTGGTGACATCACCTCTGACTGAGACCACAACCCCTATCCCGACGAAGTTTCCGGTTGTGGCTTCATCAGCCTTTACGGCCTCCTCCTTCGTGAAATAGATGCTGTACTTGTCCGAAAGTCCCTGAACAAGGCCCTTGTACATACCTTCAATGAGGGCATTCCTGTCAACCGGCTCGTAGAAGTTTTCCTCGATCAGCTTGTCTATCTTTCCCAGCTTTGATACTGATTCAAGGGTGATTGCTCCGCCTGACAGGCTGTTAAGATAAACTGCCACAAAGATGATCGCGGCAATTACAGTTGCCACGATCCCGGTAACAAGCCCCTTTGCAAAGCCTCCTGAAGAAGGCCTGTCCTCATACATTAAGATGCCTCTTTAAGGTAAGACGGCTTCCAAGATAACCGATCCCTATTCCGAGAACCATCGCCACCGGTATCAATATCACAAATACCTTCTGTGCGGGAACGAAGCTCATCATCGAAGAAAGAGCAAGGAAACGGTTGCTGACGTACTCGATTATCTGCCTGTAGAGGAAGAATAATAATATCAGCGGGATCACGGAGCCTATCAATCCTATCAGGACACCCTCAACTATGAAGGGAGAACGGACAAAATTATCCCGGGCACCAATAAGCTTCATTATCGCTATTTCCTCTTTTCTCACGGAAATACCGACAGTAATGGTATTTGAAATGAGGAAGATTGAAACGAGGACCAGTATCAGGACTACAACAACAGAGATGAAGGCGATGAGGCTGTTGAAGTCAGTAAGGGTCTTTGCCGTGAGCTCTGACTGACGTACCTCTCTCACTCCCTGCTGCTGCTTTATGAAATCAACGAGGATCTGCTGCCGGCTCACATCCTTGAGGTATACCTCATAGTTTGCACTGTTCGCCAGCGGATTGTCATCCGCAAAACCTTCGGCAAGATCGGGATTGTTGGGGAAATACTCCTGCCTGAAGGTTTCCCAGGCCTCCTCGGGGCTGACATACTTTACTCTGTCGACCTCCTGCCGGCCTTTGATGGCCTCTCCTATCTTGTCTATCTGTTCCTGCGGAAGCCCTTCATCAAAGAATACGGTAACCGCAACACCCTCCTCCGCATTCTTCACCATTGAACTGAAATTCATCCCAAGTGAGAAGAAGAGTCCGAAAAGAAAGATACAGGCGGTCATTGTAGCTATGGAGGCTACTGAAAACATCTTGTTGGTGCGGATATTCTTAAATCCCTGTCCTATATTGTAAAAAAGCGTTCTAAGCTTCATTTCTCATTATCTCCGTCATCATCACTGACCACAACGCCCTTCTTTATGGTAATGACTCTCTTGCCCATGGCTCGTACGATCTCCATATTGTGGGTCACCACAACGACAGTCGTACCGCGGCTGTTGATATCGGCTAGGAGTTTCATTATCTCCCAGGCATTGTTGTTGTCAAGGTTTCCGGTAGGCTCATCGGCAAGCAGGATCTTTGGCTCATTCACAAGCGCACGGGCGATGGCGACTCTCTGCTGCTCACCGCCTGACAGCTGTTTCGGAAGAGATCTGTATTTTGCCGCAAGCCCCACAAGTGAGAGTGTGAGGGGGACGCGCTTCTTGATCTCCCTCTTCGATGCCTCAACGACATGCATCGCAAAGGAAACATTGTCGTAAACGTTCCTGTCGGGAAGAAGCCTGAAGTTCTGAAATACGACCCCTACATTCCTCCTGAACATAGGTATCTGCTTGTGGGATATCCTGGAAAGGTCTTTTCCGTCCACAACGATCTTTCCATGGGTAGGGGCAAGCTCCTTCAGAAGGAGCTTGATGATGGTGGACTTTCCGGAACCGGAGGCCCCCACTATGAAAACGAACTCTCCGGGCCTGATATGAAGCGAAACATCGGTAATCGCAACGACGCCGGCCTCATAGGTCTTGCTGACATGCTCTAGACGTATCAAAAGTTGTTGTCCTCCATATATTTCATGTATTCAACGACCATCAGGGCTATCTTGAATGTGATAGCATCCTCAAACACCCGAAGGTCAAGTCCTGTCTGCCTCTGAAGCTTGTCAAGGCGGTATACAAGCGTATTCCTGTGGATATAGAGCTGCCTGGATGTCTCGGAAACATTCAGACTGTTTTCAAAAAATTTGTTGATCGTGGACAAGGTCTCCTCATCAAAATCGTCCGGCGATCTGTCACCGAAGATCTCCCTGATGAACATCCTGCAAAGGGGAAGCGGAAGCTGATATATGAGTCTTCCTATGCCAAGGACCGAATAAGCCACTATCCTGCTATGGGAAAAGAATATCTTCCCTACATCAAGAGCCATGGCTGCTTCCTTGTAGGAACGGGATACGTCCTTTAACTCATCGACAGGATTGCCATATGCCACGCGGATCATAGGCTCCTTCTTTTCTGAGAAGGCCTCTATTATTACCTCCGCGGTCCTTTCTATCTCGAGCCTTTCCTCCTCGGGTGTCTTTCCCGAAAGCTCCTTTACAACGATGATATTTTCCTCATCCACACAGGTAACAAAGTCCCTTGGAGTCTGTCCCGCAACGCTCTTTATCCGGTCAAGCTCGTCACCTGTCTTCTCCCTGCCTATCTCCACCACGAGCACGGCACGCCTCGCTTCGAGTTCAACATGGAGCTTCTTCGCACGGTTATAAATATCGACCAGAAGGAGATTGTCAAGAAGAAGGTTCTTCATGAAATTGTCCCGGTCAAACCGCTCGCGATAGGCCGTCAGAAGCTCTGAAAGCTGGAAGGACAGCACCTTTACAGCCGCAATAGCCTCCTTTGACGCCCCCTTTGATACGATGATATACTCCACCTGTTCGGAATCCATCACCTTCACGTAACGATCACCGCCTGCGGTCTTTTCATCCTCCGGTGACTGCGAAAGTGCGGCCGCATTCCTCGAATACTTCTCGCCATCTTCCCCCTCGGAAAATGACTTTGACTCTGCAAGAAAGGTACCGTCTCTGTCAAGGACCGCCATGGGCTGCCCGAGAATCTCAGAAACGCTTTCCAGCGTTTTCAACAACAGCTGATTCGATATCATCTGATCTCCCCCGAAAAAAAATGATAACCCCTTTACGGAAAAACTGATGGCTTCTATAAAATAAGCCTTTGACAGTTTAATATAAAAATGTACAAAAGTGAAGCAAAAACTTGTGTCAAGTACAAATACGAAAACCTTTTCTTTTCGTTGATTCACACAAAAAAAATAGGAGCGTACGCAATGCGGAAATTGTTGATAACGTTCATAAGTCATTTAAAAGCCGCTAAACAGGCATCTCTTAAAAGGCACTTTATCAACAATTTTTGGTTTTTGTCCACCCCTGGTTTTGTTAAGTATTAGTATTACGCCATTCTCGTCATTTTGACGAAAGAAGCCGGATTATCTCACATCCGATGCCACTAAATTCGTGCTTCGCCTTTGGCTCGCACTCATTAAGTGGCCCTGTATGGCAAGCTCTAAGCTCGCGCTTCGCGCTCGCTAAGAGCCAGCACAAAAAAAGCCGGCACGGAAGTGGTGCCGGCATTGAACATTCAAATATCGATCAGAAGATCCTTCGAACAGCAAGGATATTATGATATCCGGCATTGGATATCTTAATCCCCTCAGAGCTGCTTGCAGCGTGAACTATCATACCGTCTCCGATAGCAATGGCCACATGACCACTGTAGCAGACTATATCACCGGCCTGCATCTCATCCACGGAAACACCGTATCCAACGCTTCTGTCAGCACTGGAGGAATGAGGAAGGCTCACACCGAAGTTTTCGTAAACACTCATTACGAAGCCGGAGCAGTCAGCACCATTGGTAAGTGACGTTCCACCCCATACATAAGGATTTCCGACAAACTGTGTCGCAAAGTTCGCAACAGCTGCTCCGTTACCGCCTGACGGAGGATTGTAACTCCTGGTCGACGATGATGAGGAAGAACCGGAACTACTGCTTCTGGAAGAGGATGAATTATTCCTCCTCGCTGCAGCGGCCTTTTCAGCTGCAGCCTTTTCAGCAGCCTTTTTCGCCTCTTCTTCCTTCTTGATACGAGCCGCCTCTTCAGCGTTCGTCTCGCCATAGGTATAAATGGTGGATATCGTTACATACTTGGTGGATACAAAGCCTTCGCCCTCTTCATACTGTATCTTTGCCCAGCCGGGAGTCGACTCGTCGATGACCGTGAGATCCTCACCACCGGGAACCATACCTCTGACCTTCGCGGTCGTGGAGGGTTCCTTCCTTACATAGAGAGTCTCGGTACCAACCTTCGCGGTCCTGCGCCCTGCTGCCTGAAGAAGCGCTTCATCTGTCTTGAAATAATCCCCGCTGATATAACCATGAACATTTCCGGAGGTAATGAGGAACCAGCCGTTCTCCTCGCCCTCTATCACTCCGGCATTGTTCGAATGGAGCTTTCCTACGACCTCCCCTTCAGTAGAAGGAGTACTCCTGACATTCACTGAACCCTGACATACAGCAACGCCCATTCTGACAACCGGCTGTGCCACTGCGACAGGTGCCTGCGTCTCGGCATTCTCTGCAACCGCCGTAGTCTCACTGGAAGATACCTTGGTCTCCGCGGAATGCTTTGCCTGATCAAATATGTTTGAAAGTGCGAGGTTCGCACCTGCTACTGCAATGTGGCCGCTTGCCTGGGTAGAAATCTGTGACTCGCTTTCTGTAACCTTTGCGCTTGCCGTGAGATTCGACGCACCTGCAAGAGGCGCTGCCGTCGTAGACAGGGAAGCTGCGCCGATGAGAACTCCTGCTGCGAGTGTGTAGGTGATTCCTGCTGCCTTTCTGTTACGATTCATATGAGATCAATGTCCTTTCAAAAAAAGTTGATTTTTTTACGGAATTGTTACAAAACTATTAAATCACTGTTGCTGAAGTATTATAACTCCAAGCAAAAACCGTGTCAATCTGTTTCAAAAGAATGACACGGTTTTTTAA
>OMRF01000332.1 GCA_900313435.1 uncultured Lachnospiraceae bacterium
AAGAGCTTGCCAATCTTACAAAAGGCTATGCCTTTGCTTTTCAAGCGCTCGGCGTATGTTACTGGGATAATCGCGATAAGGGAAACGATGTTGTGATCGAAAAATATGAAGAACTTCTTGATGATTTTGTATATAAAAAAATCTGGTCTTCGCTTACCGGAAAAGAGCGGGAGATTGTCTCTGCTATTTCCGATAACGGGGAAAAAGTGGGAGATATTTGTAAAAGAATCGAAATGAGCAACGGAACGTTTTCAAAGTACAAGGAAACTCTGATCTCAAAGGGCGTGCTTGAATCCAGGCAATACGGGTTTGTATCATTTGCGCTTCCACGCTTCCATGAAGTTGTCAGAAACTATGATTAATGAAATGGACCCCCTCCGGGGGTCCATCAGCATCTTCTATTCCTGCCCATCCTTCTTCGCCATATTATTCCCGATCATACTGGTGATGGCGCACGCAGCACCACTGACGATAAAGACGATCCACGCCTTGTCCCATGCGTTAAGCAGAAAGCCGCAAAGCACAAAGATGACCACTGCGACTATACTGTAGATTCCGCAGAGCATTCCGATAGTCTTTTTATTCATTTCCCTCTCCTTTCCTGAAGACAATAATTAAAAACAACTTAGCAAAGCATTTATCAGGAAGCAACGGAATTTGCGTATTCTATCGTTTTCTGTGTCTATTTGGTAAATGGACCACTGAGGCGGTTTTGGACCCCCGGGACGGGGGCAAGGACCCATTTTCAGGAAATCCAGAAAATGGACCCCCGGGACTGTCCCGGGGGTCCAAAACAGTCCGGGGGTCCAAAATTCGTGACTAATGCGCACAGTTATGCTAAAATGGCGAATGTGTTTACGAAGGGATAGTGGGCGAAATGTATTATTCGAGTTTCGGCATACTGGCGGTCATACTTCATCTCATTTTAAATTATGAGATCTTAAAGACCGGGCGAAAGAACATTTCCTCAGAAGCGCGGTTGAAATACCGGCATTTTGTACTCTCGCTTCTGGCATTCTATATAGCGGACATCAGCTGGGGGTTTCTTGTTGATCAGAAACTCCTCGTTCTTGCCTATGCGGATACGGTCGCATTTTTTGGGGCAATGGCGCTGTCCCTTGCCCTATGGACAAGATATGTTTCCGCGTTCATAAACAAAAAAAGGCTGCGTGCCAGGTTCTTTGTCGGGGCTGGGTGGGCGATATTTATCGCTGTCTGCATCGGCCTTCTCATTAATGCTTTTTATCCTTTGATCTTTTCCTTTACCGAAGATACGACCTACATACCTTATTATGGAAGGTATGCTTTTCTTACGGTACAGGTGGCGCTTTTTGTTGTCATATCTGTATATTCCATTATCGCGTCTTTTAAAAATGTGGGGAGGGACAGGACCTGTTACAGGACGGTGTTTGCTTCCGGAACTGTTATGGCGCTGTTCATCATCCTCCAGAGCTTTGCTCCATTTTTACCCTTTTATGCCGTAGGATGTCTGATCTCAAACTGTTTTATCCATGTCTTTATAGAGGAGGATGAAAAAAGAGAGAAGGACAGGGTCGTCAGGGATTTCAAAACGAAACAGAGATACAGCATTACCTTCGGTCAGATCGCGGAAAGTCTTGCTTTAAACTATGACGTTATCTATTACGTTGACATCGAAACCGAAGAATATGTGGGCTATACCTCGCAGAACATTTACGGTGAACTGAAGATCGAAGAAGACGGGGTTGATTTCTTTGCCGCGGCAAAGACGAATTCGGAAGTTCTCCTGCATCCGAATGACAGAGAAAAGATGCAGTCCGTGATGAAAAAGGACTTTCTTCTGAGCGCCCTTGCAGGCAGAAGGCAGTTCACACATGAGTATCGTATCATCGTAGACGGTAAGGCCCATCACACAAGGCTTGTAGCGAGAAAATCAAGCGATGCCGGGCATATAATAATCTGTGTGGAAAACATTGATGATGAGGTGCAGAAGGTAAACGAGCATTTCAAAGCCCTTAACACCGAAAGAGAGCTTGCGAGGCGGGATGAGCTTACGGGAACGAAGAACAAGACCGCCTTTGGGGAACTTGAAGCTTCAGTGCAGAGCAGTATAAACAAAGGCGTTGAAGATCTGTCCTTTGCCATTGTTGTCTGTGACCTTAATGACTTGAAAAAGATGAATGATACAAAGGGGCATAAAGCGGGCGATGATTATATCATCGCTTCCGCAAAGATAATATGCGAGCTTTTCGATCACAGCCCTGTCTTCAGGATTGGCGGAGACGAGTTTGCGATCTTTTTAAGGGGCGAAGACTATTTAAATCAGGAAGCGATCATGGAAAGGATGCGTGAGATGTCCGAACATAACCATAAAGCCGGTGAAGGACCCGTCATCGCGGCGGGGATCGCAAAGTACGATCCCTCAAACGATTCAAAGTTCGAGGAGGTCTTTGAAAGGGCTGACAGGCTTATGTACGAGGACAAACGAAATCTTAAAGGTAAAGCAGGCTGATATATCCCTATCACGTTCGGGGACCTAAGAATTAAGGAGGATAAAAAATGTCAGACAGGGGAACGAAGATTCTTAAAGGGATCGAAAAGAAGATGAAAGACTCCGGCATGGATGAGGTAAGAATGGTCTATGCAGGTGAAGATGATGTTGCCATAGATACCTTAACGACCCTTCACCGCGGGTTTGGAAGTATTTCAAACCTGGCGGAGGGAGAGTTCTGTTTTGTTGAAGCAGAAGATGAGCCGGCGCGATTTGTGGCAAGGATAGCCTTTGCGTCCGAAATACCTTCAGATTTTGTTCCGGCGTTGACAGCACGTATCGCACTCGTTAATGCAGAGATTCCGACGGGTGCTTATGAATATGATCCGGTCGATGATGAGCTTAGTTATGCTCTTAAGTTCCCGGTGGCGGACGGACTGACCGATTCGCAGCTTGAGGAAATGATAGGCTCGGATATAGCCATCGCGTTGTCTTTAGGTGAGCAATATGCGGCGGAGCTCATTGAGCTCGCTAACGGAAACGGCGGTGAGTTCTGATGGAGATAAAAAGGATAAAACCGGACAAAAGGCTTTTGGAGGCCACTGCCCCCGTAGGTATAAATGCCATAGCTTTTGACGAGCGCTATGACATTTACATGCTCGCGGGTATGGAGGGTGACGATCTTTTGTGTTACGCGATCTATTCCCATTTGAAGGGAGCATCACACGACGCCTTTCTGGAATATCTCTTTACC
>OMRF01000108.1 GCA_900313435.1 uncultured Lachnospiraceae bacterium
CTGGCGTATTCATAGAGCTTCTTTCCGTCCTTTTTTTTCGCGGAATACATGGGAGGCTTCTGAAGAAGATCCCCCGAAAAGTCAGCCATCACCTTAAGCAGCGCATCCTTTGTGACTCCGGAGGCATCCTTTTTTGAAAGCACCTCACCAGTAATATCCTGTGTGTCTGTCGTGATGCCAAGGAGCATCTCGGCCTCATAACGCTTTACGGTATCATGAGTCAGCTTATCGGAGAGCTTCGTCGCCCTTCCGAATAAAACAACAAGGACCCCGGTCGCATTCGGATCGAGAGTCCCGGTGTGGCCTGCCTTTTTCACCCGAAGGACATGGCGAAGCTTGTTCACCACATCAAAGGATGTCCAGCCCTTTTCCTTGTCTATTATAAGGGCACCGCCCTCAAGTTCTGAAATATTATCCATCGCTCAAAAAAGCGCTTCTATCTCCTGGGAGATGTTCGCTATCGCTTCCACGGGATCGCCTTCTATTTCGCAGCCCGCGGCCTTTGCGTGCCCACCGCCGCCGTGACGGACAGCGATATCGGCAAGGTTGATATCCGCGGTTGCCCTCATTGACACCTTGAAATGCCCCGGATCAAGCTCGTACAAAAAGACGGAGGCAAGCGAATCCTTCGTATCGCGAAGGGCACTCACTATACCTTCAAGATGCCGAGGCTGAACCTCGTATTCCCTCATCTCGTCAAAAGTAATAAAGGTTGCGACTATCCTGTCGTTTGAAAGTCTGACGGCCTTTTCGAGCGCATGTCCGAGAACGCGGCTCTGATTGAAGGTCTTTTCAAAGAAGGTCTTGTCGATTATCCTCGGAAAATCGATGCCCTTATCCATGAGGATCCCGGCCTTTTTCATCGTATCCTTTGTGGTACAGTCAAAGCGGAAGACGCCCGTATCATGGATTATCCCTGTATAAAGGCATTCCGCTATCTCCTTCGTGATCTTCTCACAACCGAAGATGTCATATAAAAGTTCACAGGTAGAGCTGTAATCCGGGATTATATGATTATGATCCGCAAAATCCGTATTCGAAAGATGATGATCTACACAAAGCGTTTCTTTTGCAGCGTTAAATCGGCTTCCGGAAGGACCGAGGCGCTTTATGTCGCCGCAGTCGAGACAGATGAAAAGATCCACGCTCTCATCGCTCTCAGAAGGCTCTATCAGGTCCTCTGCCCCCTTCAAAAACATGAACATCCTCGGGATGTATTCAAGATACGCTTTGACATTGGCTTCGGGAAAATATTCCCGGATGTAATTATACATACCAAGAACAGAGCCCACGCAGTCGCCGTCCGGGCGCACATGGCCTCCTATCGCTATCTCCTTTTTGTCCTTCAGTATGAGATCAAGATCTATCATAAAGCTCAGTCCTCAGTATTTTCAGCGGGCCCGTCTTCATGGGATATGTTAAGCGAATCTATAAGCTTATTCATCTTTGCCCCGTACTCTATTGAATTGTCGAGGAAAAAGCTTAATTCCGGTGTATTTCGAAGATTGAGCCTCCTCGCAAGCTCATGTCTTATGAAGCCCTGCGAATTCTTAAGGCCCTTTAAGGCGTTTTGCTTTTCAGCCTCGTCACCGAGCACTGAAATGTAGCATTTCGCGGTCTTAAGATCCGTGGCCACATCCACATCCGTGAGAGAGACCTTCATGGGATCGACTCTCGGATCCTTCACTTCATCATGGAGTATGAGGGAAAGGGTCCGAAATACGTCTTCGTTTACCTTTGCGGCTTTGTTTGAATTTTTTCTCATGACCTTGGAACCTCTACCATCTTGTAGCATTCAATGCGGTCACCCTCAAGGAATTCCCCAAAGCCTTCAAATACAAGACCGCACTCAAAGCCGGACTTAACTTCCTTCACATCATCCTTGAAGCGCTTCAGTGATATGAGTTTTCCTTCATAGATCATATCATCACCCCTGAAGATCCTCGCTCCGGAGTCACGCTCAAGTGTGCCGTCCGTGACTATGGATCCTGCGATATTTCCAACACCCGAAGACTTGAATATCTGGCGAACCTCAGCGTGTCCTGTCACCTTTTCCTCAAATACAGGCTCGAGCATTCCCTTCATCGCGTCCTCAACATCCTCGATGGCATTGTAGATGACATTGTAGAGCCTTATGTCGACGCCCTGGGTGTCGGCTGTCTGCTTTGCGACGGCATCGGGACGGACATTGAAACCGATGATAACGGCATTTGAAGCAGCTGCGAGTGTCACGTCCGATTCGTTTATAGCTCCGACTCCGCCATGGATTACCTTCACCACGACTTCTTCGTTGGAAAGCTTTTCCAGAGACTGCTTTACGGCCTCCACGGAGCCCTGTACGTCAGCCTTAACGATAATATCAAGCTCCTTGACCTTGCCCTCCTGGATCTTCGTAAATAGACCATCAAGAGACATCCTCGACCTGGTCTCATCGATCAGTGACTTCTTCTCCTCCGCTATGAAGGTCTCAGCAAAGCTGTGAGCCTCCTTTTCGGAGTCAAAGGACATAAATATCTCACCGCCGGTAGGAACGGCGGAAAGTCCCTGTATCTCAACGGGAGTGGAGGGGCCGGCCTTCTTCAGATGCTTTCCGTACTCGTCGGTCATCGCCCTTACCTTGCCGTAGCAGGGACCGCAGGCGACGGGATCCCCTACATGGAGCGTTCCCTTCTGGACAAGGACTGTTGCAACAACACCACGTCCCTTGTCAAGCTCTGCCTCTATGACAACGCCTCTTACGTTTCTCTTCGGATTGGCCTTAAGCTCCAGCACATCCGCGGTAAGAAGGATCATATCAAGAAGGTCATCGATACCCTCATGAGTATGGGCGGAAACCGGCACGAATATGGTACTCCCGCCCCAGTCCTCGGGGATTAGCTCATATTCGGAAAGCTCCTGCTTAACACGCTCAACATTGGCATTGGGCTTGTCGATCTTGTTTACTGCAACTATTATCTCGACTCCGGCAGCCTTGGCGTGATTGATGGCTTCCACAGTCTGGGGCATTACACCGTCATCCGCAGCGACAACGAGGATCGCGATATCGGTAGATTTCGCGCCGCGCATTCTCATGGCGGTGAAGGCCTCGTGTCCGGGGGTATCGAGGAAGGTGATCTTCCGATCCTTCACATTAACGATATAGGCACCGATCTTTTGCGTGATACCGCCGGCCTCGCGGTCGGTGACCCTTGTATCCCTGATGGCATCGAGAAGAGACGTCTTACCATGATCAACATGTCCCATGACGCAGACTACCGGCGGACGGGAAACCTGATCCTTCTCATCCTCCTCTTCCTCCATGAGAAGATTCGCGATGACATTTTCCTTCTCCTCACGCTCAACTATGCAGTTGTATTCAAGTGCAAGTTCTTCCGCCTCCTCAAACTTAAGATCTGAGTTCAGCGTGACCATCTTGCCCTTCATGAAGAGATCCTTCACCACATCCGTGGGCTTCACCATCATCTTTTCGGAAAGTTCCTTGACGGTGATGTGCTCAGGTATGACGATCGACATGAGCTCTTCCATATTTCTCTCGGGAGCCTTGTTTGAAGGCGCATGATGCTTTGTCCTGCCCTTTTTCTCAAGGTTTATGAAGCGTTCCTGCTTTTTGCTCCCAAGAGCATCATGGTCTACATTCTTCTTTCTGTCCTTTGAAAAGCCTCCCTTTCTCCCGGACTGCTCGGGAGCGGGTCCTTTCTGGGGTGCGGCATTACCCTGATTCTTTCCTGCAGGGCGCCTTTCAATGCCGTCACGGCTCTTTATATTGTCACGGCGTCCGTTCCTGTCAGCCCCCTGTCCCCTCTGGTCTCTTTGATCCTTGCCAAATGACGGGGTCCTTCCATTCTGGAGTCTCTCGGGATGGTTGGCATAAATATTTTCTCTGACAATGGTCTTCGGCTTTTCTTCAGCCTTTTCAACCGGTCTTTGAGTTGTAACGCCCTGATCATGACTCTCAACCTCGGGAGCCTTCTTTATCTCCTCTTTCGGTGCCGGAGCAGGCTTCTCTACTATCTTCGGAGCCACCGGAACATAATCGGGCGCATTATCCATACCCCGGGGCCTTACCACTCTTTCATCCGCCGAACGCGGGCGTATGGGCTTTCTGACTCCCGGAGCGCCTGAGCTTGTAAAGGATGATGTGCTGTCAGGGCGTCTCGGCTTTCTCACGCTTCCTGCATCCCGACGACCGCCCTGGGCGCCCTTTTGAGTATACTGGGCGTTAAATACCGCAGTGATAGAGGATTTCTTCTTTACGGGTGCAGCAGGAGTCTTTTCTGCGGGTGCTTTGGGCGAAGGCTTTACCTGCGGTGCCTTTTGGACAGGCTTTTCGACAGGCTTTGCGGAAGGCTCGGCAAGTATCTTCTCTTCCTGCTTCTTTACAGGCTTTTCTGAAGCCTCCTTTTTAGGCTCTTCCTTTTTTGGCTCTTCCTTTTCAGACTTCGCCTTGGTCGAAAACTTCCCCCTCACCATGGCGATAATATCGTCATCGATATTTGAGCTTGCCGTCTTTGCCTCCACGCCCTTTTCCTGAAGAAAATCAAGAATCTCCTTCGAGGGAGCGTCAAGCTCTTTTGCAATCTCATATACTCTCATTTTTGCCATGGTCATCCTCCATCAAAAAGAAATAAAAACTTCTCATATCTTTTTCAATATACCGCTTGAAAGGTTCTCGTCGGTAACGGCTACGCAGGCTGTAAGTCCCTTTCCCGTGCTGTTTCCAAGGGTTTCCTTTGTGCCCCGGATAATGAATGGGATATTGTTCCTCTCACAAAGAGCCTTCAAGTCCTTTGCTTCCCTCAAAGACATATCCTCCGCGAACACGACAAGCCTTGCTTTTTTGCTCCTTACGGCTTCCTCGGTAAGGAATGTCCCGCACTTTACCGATCCTGCTTTCCTTGCCATTGAGACAAGGGAAAGCACCGGGTCATTTGCCGGTCTTTCAGGACTCTTCTCCATCTGTTTCTTCCGTCTCAGAACCTACATACTCGCCGTTCTCGTCGTAGTATTCCTCTGAATCATCATAATCAGCCCCGTCCTCGTCGCCTCCGTCATAAGGCGGCCATTCTCCGGCCTCGATGGCCTGGGTCTCGGACTTGATATCGATCTTGTA
>OMRF01000037.1 GCA_900313435.1 uncultured Lachnospiraceae bacterium
CAATACCTCGTTCGGGATCTTTGATTTTCCAACGTCATGAAGAAGACCGGCGATACCGATCTCGTGGAGTTCATCGCGGGAAAGGCCGTACTGCTTTCCTACGATCATGGCCATGGTCGCTACGTCAACACTGTGCTTAAAGGTGTATTCGTCACTGACCTTTAGCTTGTTGATATCGAGAGCCACGGCATTATTTTTAAGGATCGCTTTTTCAAGCTCATCACTGACATTGTGGGTGGCCTCTACGAAGCCCGCGGAGTCAGTGCTGTGGAAGAGGTACTGGACACCTTCGCCGACCCTTTTTTTCACATCTTCCCGAAGAGAGACATTCGAGCGGTCATCCTTTCTTTCCTTTTCGATGACACGCTCCGCCTCCTCGGAGACCTCGATCTCATCGGGATCATTATCTTCACGGATCGATATCGCGCCAATGCCATGGGAGAGGAGGTACTCTATCTGAATATCATCAAGATAGGCGCCGGACTCTATCATGGCCCGGCCTGCCTTATCCCTCACAGCCTGCCCAATGCGCATCCCCGGATGGAGTTTTCTTGTGCTTACTACTTTAAGCTTTGCCATTTCAATCCTTTTCAGATCGCATGCTTTCTGTAAACCTTAGAGAATGATACATTATTTTTAAAGTTCCGACAACCAAAGCTCTTTTAAGTGTGCTATTATGCTGTAGTCAAAGGGTTGGCTTCTTTTAGGAGGATAGAAGTGAAAAAACTTGATGTTTTAAAGGAGAGTCTAAAAAAGGCGGAGAACTTCCGTGCTGCGGCAAGCTATATCAGTTTTGATATGGCGACTATCTCACCGGAAAATGCAAAACCAAATGAAGGAGAGCTTATAGCGTTTCTTGAAAATGAAGAACTGAAAATGAGGAAGGATCCCTCCTATGTCTCGGCTCTTCTTTCTTCACTGAAGGCTGTGGACTCAATGAATGAGTGGGAGAGGGCAATGGTACTCCTTGCTTACCGCGCCTATCGCATGGAGAAGAATATCCCGGAGGAAGAGGCTTATTCCTTCTCGCTTCAAGAGCAGCAGGCCTTCATAGACTGGGAAAAAGCAAAGGATAGCGCTGATTTTTCAATCTTTTCAGACTCCCTTCAAAAGGTGATAGAGAATAATAAAAAAAAGGCAGCACTTCGCGAACTTGACGAAGAAGAAAAAGTCCTCCTGAAAAGTGACTATGACCGCCTCCTTGATAAATATGAGCGAGGGTTGACGACCGAGGCGATAGACCCCATATTCGAAGAAAGCAAAGAAAGGATAGTCGCTCTTCTTGAAAGGATCGCAAAGAGCAAAAAGAAGATAAGGCGTGATTTTCTTTCGAGAAAGGTCCCCATCGAAAAGCAGAGACAGATATCAAAGATGCTTCAAGAGGTCCTTCATGTAGATACTACAAGAAGCCTTATAGGTGAATCCGAGCATGCCTTCACGGACAGGATGGCAGGCGATGACGTCAGGATAACGACACATTATTATGAAGATATCTTCCTCTCAAACATCTACAGCGTAATGCATGAGAGCGGGCATCTCATGTTTGATATGAGACAGCCCAAGGAGAACCATGAGTATTTCATCACAGAGGGAAAGACCCTCGGGATGCATGAGTCGGTCTCAAGGTTTTACGAAAACAGGATAGGACGAAGCAAAAGTTTCATCAGCCTTATATATCCGAGATTAAAGGAGATAATACCTGAGACTCTTTCTGACGTTTCGGAGCGTGAGCTTTATGAGGCGGTAAATATCGCAGAGCCGACGCTCATCAGGACTGAAGCTGACGAGGTTACCTATACGCTCCATGTCATCATCAGGTATGAGCTTGAGAAGAAGCTCATAGGAGGAGAACTTTCAGTTAAGGAACTCCCGAAAGCCTGGAACGAAAAGTATAAAGATATCCTCGGGATCGTTCCTTCAAACGATGCGGAAGGCGTTCTTCAGGATGTTCACTGGGCTTCGGACTTTGGTTATTTTCCGACCTATGCCATAGGGAATTTCTATAATTCGATGTATTATAATGAGATGGCAAAGGAAATCGATATTGACGGTGCCGTACGAGCAGGCGGTATCGAAAGGATCAATTCATGGATGGAAGAGAAAGTATATAAAAAGGCTGACCGGCTTACGCCTGCAGAGTGGATACATGATATTACCGGCCGCAGCCTTACTCCTTCGGATTTTCTTGATTATCTTGATGAAAAATACAAAGAGATATATGAGCTTTGAGCTATATTATTTTTGAGGAGGAAAAAAGATGTATTCAGACAATAACATCCTTTTGGGAAAGAGTGAAGAGAGGGAGATCTTTCTTGAAAGCTCCATGGCAAACCGTCACGGCATCATATCCGGCGCCACGGGAACAGGAAAGACAATTACGCTCAAGGTGCTTGCGGAGAGCTTTTCAGACGCGGGTGTTCCCGTATTCTTTTCTGACGTGAAGGGAGATCTTGCCGGCACGGCGTTCCCGGGCGAGGCAGGAGGCTCTGCACTTGAACGTGTGGAAAAGATGGGGCTCAATGAAAAGGGCTTTTCCTTCAAGGGCTACCCCGTTAATCTCTGGGACGTATACGGCGAGGGCGGAATGCCTCTTCGGACAACGGTTTCGGAGATGGGACCCTTGCTTCTTGCAAAAGATCTGGGACTCAATGATGTCCAGAGCGACATACTTTCCGTTATCTTTCGGATAGCGGATGACGAGGGACAGTTGCTTCTTGACACCAAGGATCTGAAGTCAATGCTCACCTATGCCGCGGACAATCTTGAAAAATATTCCTCTGAATACGGAAACATCCCGAAAAATTCCGTCAATGCCATAATCCGTTCCATCGCGGCTCTTGAAGCCGAGGGCGGGAATATATTCTTCGGCGAGCCCGCCATTTCTATCTCTGATCTGATCGCTGTGGATTCAAACGGGAAAGGAAAGATAAATATCCTTGACGCAAGGCAGCTTATCCTTCATCCCGCCATGTATTCCACCTTCCTTTTATACCTTCTTTCAGAGTTCTTTGAGGTCCTCCCTGAGGTGGGAGATATGGAAAAGCCGAAGATGGTGTTCTTCTTTGATGAAGCGCATCTCCTGTTTGACGGGATATCCCAGGCCCTTCTTCAGAAGGTGGAGCAGGTGGTGAAGTTGATCCGCTCAAAGGGTGTTGGTATCTATTTCGTGACACAGGATCCGTCGGATGTTCCGGACGGCATTATGAACCAGCTTGGAAACAAGGTGCAGCACGCACTCAGGGCTTACACACCGAAGGAGATCAAGGCTGTAAAGCAGGCTGCGGAGACCTACAGGGAAAATCCCGCCTTTGATACGCTTGAGACCATTCAGTCCCTCGGGACGGGCGCTGCCGTCGTCTCCCTTCTTGATACAAAGGGAATCCCGCAGATGGCTGAAAAGATAAAGGTCCTTCCTCCTTCCTCCAGGATGGGAGCTATTACAGACTCAGAAAGAGAGAAGCTCATCAACGAGAACCTTCTCTACACAAAGTATAAAGATATGATCGACCGCGAATCCGCTTATGAGACCCTGAAAAAGAAGGTGGAACAGGATGCCGAGGAAGCAACTGAGGCAGCAGCGGAGGCGGCAGCTCAGAAGGAAGAGGCAAAGCGTACTGCCGCAGAGCAGAAGGCTGAGATAGCCGCCGCCGTAAAGGCCGAGAGAGAAAGGGTAAAAGAAGAGGAAAGAAAGAAGCGGGAAGAAGAAAAGGAAAGGGAGAGAAAGAAGAAAGAGGCCGAGAGGACGAGAAAGGCCGTGACAAGGGAGGTCGGAAAGGTTGCCTCCCAGCTTGGGAGAGGTCTACTCGGGAATCTGTTTAAAAGATAATTTGGACCCCCGGGACAGTCCCGGGGGTCCATTGCTCGCGAAGAAGGCCGTGATATACGAGACCGGGAAAAAATAGAAGAGATGCTCCGGCGCGGGAAAACACCAACGGAGATAGCTGATTTCTGTGGTTATCCGATGGAGCTGATACTAAAGGTCGAAAAAGGAATACCTGAAGATAAGTAAGTGAAAAGATAGAAAACCTCCGCGGTTGGCGCCGTGGAGGTTTTCTTCTTAGATGCGGCGGACGTGGATCGAACACGTGACCTCTTCCGTGTCAGGGAAGCACTCATCCCAGCTGAGCTACCGTCGCAATGGAAAGATTATAATACAGGAGAAGGGCAATTATCAAACTTTTTTTCGGTTTTCTTGCTTTTTTTTCGTGAAACAGTTACAATCTTTTTCGTTTATGAAATTCTAATAAGGAGGTTATCCTGTAAAAAAATGCCGGAAATAGTAAAGATCATCATCGCAATTGTCGTTACTCTGGTGATAGCTGTTCCGGTGACCCTTATCATTTCTTCAAAACTTCACAAAAAGGAAGACGAGAAAAAACTCGACAACGCTTCCGGACAGGCAAGAGCCATTATCGATAAGGCTGTTAAAGAGGCCGAGGAAAAGAAAAGAGAGGCTCTTCTTGAGGTAAAGGAAGAATCCATCAGAGTGAAGAATGATCTCGAAAAGGAGATCAGGGAACGAAGGGCTGAGGTAACAAAGGCCGAGGACCGTGTTGCGCAGAAGGAAGAGAATCTTGACAAGAAGATCGACAATGCGGACAGAAGGGAACAGAGCCTTGCCTCGAGAGAGGGTCAGCTCAAGAAAAGGGCAGTCGAGGTTGAAGCCCTCGCAGAGCAGCGTGTACAGGAACTCGAACGGATTTCAGGCCTGACAACTGAGCAGGCAAAGGATTTCTTATTAAAGACCGTAGAAGAAGATGTAAAGCAGGATTCAGCGAGACTTATCAAGGAAGCTTTGGCGCATGCCAAGGAAGAAGCCGACAAGAAGGCAAAGGATATCGTCGTATCGGCGATACAGAGATGTGCCGCGGATCATGTCGCAGAGGCTACCATTACGGTGGTACAGCTTCCCAGCGACGATATGAAGGGGCGTATCATAGGCCGCGAGGGAAGGAACATCAGAACCCTCGAAAATCTTACCGGCGTGGAGATCATCATAGACGATACGCCTGAGGCAGTAGTGCTTTCGGCCTTCGACCCTGTGAGGCGTGAGGTAGCTCGTATCGCACTGGAAAGGCTCGTCGTGGACGGACGTATTCATCCGGCCAGGATAGAGGAGATGATCGACAAGGCGAAGCGCGAGGTGGACAATTCCATCCGCGAGGCCGGCGAGGCAGCAACCCTTGAAGCAGGAGTTCAGGGACTCGATCCCGATCTTGTAAAGCTTCTCGGAAGGATGAAATATCGTACTTCCTATGGTCAGAATGCGCTTAAGCATTCAATAGAGGTCGCGTGGCTGACAGGACTTCTTGCGGGAGAAGTCGGAGAAAATGTCCGTCTTGCAAAGCGGGCAGGACTCCTTCATGACATCGGAAAGGCTGTGGATCATGAGCGCGAAGGCTCTCACGTTCAGCTTGGTGTCGAGATCTGCCGCAAGTACAAGGAGAATCAGACCGTCATCAATGCGGTGGCTTCCCACCATGGCGATACGGAGGCGGAGACGATCATTGCTTGTCTCGTACAGGCGGCAGATACTATAAGTGCTGCCCGTCCGGGAGCGAGAAGGGAGACTCTCGATGCTTACACCCAGAGGCTCCAGCAGCTTGAGACGATCACAAACGAATTCAAAGGTGTTGAGAAATCCTATGCGATCCAGGCAGGCCGCGAGGTTCGTGTCATGGTAGTTCCGGAACAGGTATCCGATGCGGATATGGTCATCCTCGCAAGAGACATCTCACAGAGGATAGAAGACGAGCTTCAGTATCCGGGTCAGATCAAGGTAAACGTTATCAGAGAATCCAGAGTAACGGATTACGCGAAGTGACAAACAAAAAAAGAGGCTGCGCCGCGGATCTTCCGCGGCGCTGTTTTCTTTTATGAGAAAGGATCAAATCTATGGATGAGAAAAAAGGTGTGGAGCGGATAAAAAGGACTCTTGTCCGCGCGGGCTCGATACTTGATATCTATGATGATGAGATGAGGCTGCCGGACGGCTCCATCGAGCACTGGGACTTTGTATCCCACAGGAAGGGGGCGGCCTGCACGGTGGCTGTCCTTGATGACGGGAAGATACTTCTGGTCCGTCAGTATCGTCCTGCCCTTGAAAGGTTCAC
>OMRF01000223.1 GCA_900313435.1 uncultured Lachnospiraceae bacterium
AAAAAGATTTTGCTATGAACGGGTCAGACAGGGATTCCTGGGCGGACGCTTTCAGGAAGATCTCATAAACGTTTTGGACCTCCGACACCCATTTGGACCCCCGGGACTGTCCCGGGGGTCCACTTTTTTTCCATAATGTACAAAATAATGTACTCACTGTTTGATATCCTCCCGGTATTATTTCAAGATACGTGGAGGTTCTTTATGATAAGCGTTTTGAATGACAGGGATACAGCTGAGATCATCGTTAAGATCATCGGTGTAGGCGGTGCCGGAAATAACGCCATCAACCGGTTGGAGAACGCTGGAGTCAGCGGTGTGGAACTTATCGGGATGAATACTGCGGTAAAGGATCTTGATAGTGTTCATGGAAAGAGGGTACAGATCGGCGAAAGGCTCACGAAGGGGCTTGGTGCGGGTGCCAAACCTGAAATTGGTGAAAAAGCTGCCGAGGAAAGCAGGGCGGGCATAGAAGAGGCTTTGAAGGGCGCGGATATGGCTATCATCACTTGTGGGATGGGCGGTGGAACAGGAACGGGCGCGGCTCCTGTTGTTGCAAGGATCGCACATGATCTGGGGATCCTTACAGTCGGGGTGGTCACCAGACCTTTCAGATTCGAAGGCGGCGTAAGAAAAAGTAATGCTGAACGAGGGATTGAGAACATAAAGAAATATGTGGATACGCTTATCGTTATTCCCAATGACAAGCTGCTCCTGGTAGTAGACAAAAAAACAACGATGACGGAAGCGTTTGAAAAAGGCGACGAAGTACTGCGTCAAACCATCCAGGGAATTACGGATATTATAAATGTGAATTCGGATATCAATGTTGATTTTGCTGACATCAAGACAGTTATGACAGATAAAGGCATTGCGCATATTGGTATTGGCGATGCCAGTGGTGAGCAGAGAACTATGGAAGCGATAAAGACCGCGACAGAAAGTCCCTTGCTGGAAAACGACATTAAGGGGGCAACAGATATTATTATCAGTATTGCGGGGGATTTTTCCTTAATGGATGTCAATGATGCCGTGTCATATGTGGGTGAGAAAACAGGGGGAGATGCAAACATTATTTTTGGAGCAAGATCTGACGGATCCATGCAGGATGAGTGCAGTATCACAGTTATAGCAACAGGGATAATGGACCTCTGAGCCCGTCCCGGGGGTCCATAAATAGCATTTTTAAACTATGAGTTAAATGATATAGATCCTCCTGTGCTGTAGAATATAGACAGCAAAGGAGGATTCTTTTTTAAAATAAAAAATCTCGGGGCGATGTGCATTATTTTGCACATTGCCTTTTGGTATTATTCGCCTTGTAAACGAGCTATATGAATTATTTTTTGGATAGTTTCTGAAGGAGGCAGCTATGATCATATATTACGTCACATTACGATATGAGTCACTCAAAAATCGCAAGGAAGATAAGGACACATTGAATCCGGAAGTGGATAATAAGAAGCTTAAAGAGATGATATGCGAGATTAATGAAACCCTTGGGAAAGAGTGTGGCCTGGATGGTAATATTTCTGTCGTTATAGTTGATGGAAAAGTTGGGGCATTTGACATTGTCATGACCTGCAAACAGGAGAATGTATCTGATGCAGAAGGAATGAAGTGGATCAGAGCTCATTTTGCAAGCAACTATTCCGTAAAAAAGGTTTGGTTTGAAAAACGAAGAGAAATAAGTTCAAAAGAGTTCAGACGCCTTCTTGACAGGGCGGAGAACAAGGGATATGGACAACAGGAATGGATATGGCGCGAGCTTGGTTTTGATTATTTCGACAATTATCAGTTTCATGTTCAAGAATCCTTGCATGAAAACGATGCGATTAGTAAGGATGCTGTCTTTGAGAAGGCAACCGAAGTAATGGCTGATAAAACTATGATGGAGGAACTGGATAGGATTTATTCCGTGGAAAATGAAAAGAAGTACTATGGAAATCCGGTTCATTATTTGATCAAAGCAGGTACTCCTGAAGCAGCAAAAGATATGATCGAGGTTCTATTGCTGGCATTGAGAATGAACAGCAGGATTCTTGGAAGCAGACTTACTTATGTGAGTGAAATCGAAGAGGGATGCTATGGAGAAGATGAGTTAAAAAATTTATTCAAGGTCGGAAAGGGAGAGGCAGTCGCTATAGATATGAGCGGAAGCGATACGGATCATGGTGTTTACGCATCTTCTTATCATAGAGTTATTTCGTTTGTTGCGGATCTTGTAAGAGATACGCACCTGTACACATTGTGCTTTTTTGTGGAGATAACAAATAAACCGGGATTTACGAAAAATCTGATCGCTGCAGTACAGGACGACATTCATCTAATAGAGATAAAAGAAGGAAGAGGAGACAGGAAACAGGCACTGGATTACCTTCGTATTTTGACTAATAGATCGAAATTTGAAGCAACGGCTGATGAATTAGAAAAAGCTTTGCCAAAAAGAAAAGATTATTCTGCATCGGATGTCTACGCGACATACAGCAAATGGTTTAGCAACGGGCTTAAGAATAAAATATATCAGTCCTATAAAACATGTGATAAGATTGCGATCAAAGTCGAGAAAACTAATGATAAGCCCTATGAGAAGCTTCAGAGTATGGTCGGCCTTTCTGAAATAAAAACGTTGGTGGATCAGATCATTAATACGGCAAAGATCAAGAAGGCCCGGAGTTCATATGGAATGGATACACATAATATATCCCAGCACATGTTGTTTACGGGTAATCCGGGAAGCGCAAAGACAACAGTCGCAAGACTTCTGGCAGAAATCCTTAAGAAGGAAGAGACGATTGAAACAGGTAATTTTGTTGAATGCGGGCGAGCTGATCTGATTGCCAGATATGTGGGATGGACCGCGAAAACAGTAAGAGAAAAGTTTAATGAGGCAAATGGAGGAATACTTTTTATTGATGAAGCGTATTCTCTTGTAGATGATTCCAATAGTTTTGGTGCAGAAGCGATAAATACGATCGTACAGGAGATGGAAAATCGAAGGGATAGCGTGATTGTAATATTTGCCGGATATCCGGACAAAATGGAAAAGTTTTTGAATGAGAACGAGGGCCTTCGGAGCAGAATTGCATTTCATCTGAATTTCCCTGATTACAACGCGGATGAATTGCTGCAGATATTGGAGCTTATGGCCGGTGAAAAGGGTTATAAGCTCAACAAGGGGATCAAAGAAAAATGCCATGAGATCTTTGTGGATGCGTGCAGCCAGCCTGAATTCGGAAATGGCAGATTTGTCCGTAATGTATTGGAACAAGCGATGATGAGACAGGCGGACAGAGTTGTGAAAACCGCAAAAGGAAAGCCCATCAGCAAACGGAACCTGACGACGTTTATAGCTGACGACTTTGTTGTCAATGCAGGTAAGCAGTATGAAAAGAAGAAAGTGATTGGATTTGTTTGAGAGATTTTGGACCCCCGGGACTGTCCCGGGGGTCCATTTTCCACAGTCTTTGCGGAAGTCAGCTTTTCTGAAAGGAAGGCCAGCGGCAAATATGTCTGCTCGATCTGCGGATATGTCTATGACCCGGCGGAGCATGACGGCGTGGCATTTGAAGACCTTCCCGATGACTGGAAATGTGAGAGATGCAAGCAGGGCAAGGACAAATTCAATCCCGCATGATAATTATTGAAAAAACACAATAAAAAAGCGAAGGAGGTAAACACATGAATATCAAGATTCTGAACGGAAGCCCGAGAAAGGAAAACACGGCTGCCATGTGCGAAGCGTTTTTGGAAGGCGCAAAGGAAGCAGGCCATGATGTGGAGATCCTGCATGTCGGAAAGATGAAGATCGCAGGCTGCCTTGCCTGTGAATACTGTCACGGAAAGGGAGAAGGCAAGTGCGTTCAGCAGGACGACATGGTCAAGGTCATCGCCGCTTATCAGGACGCCGATATGGTGGTATTTGCTTCCCCCATTTATTATTTTGGAATGACCTCACAGATGATGGCAGCGATCCAGAGGGTATACTGTATCGGAAAACCTCCCAAGGCAAAGAAATCCGCGCTCCTTTTGAGCTCGGGATCCCCCGGGACCACGAACGGAGCCATCACGACCTACAAGGATATGATCGGATATATGGGGCTTGAGGACGCCGGAATCTGCTGCCTCGCAGGCGAAGAGAACAAGAAAGAAGAAAAGCTTTCCGCGATAAAGGAAATGGCAAAACAACTTTAATGTGAAAGCTGCAGGGGCTTAAGGTGACAAAGGGATAGACCTTTTGTCACTTTTTTTATAAAATTGGAATATATGTTTTATGAAAGGAGAATATTGATGATCAAATTTGGCAAAAAGCTTGGAGCAATGATAATGTCAGCCGTCATGGCGCTTACATTCGCGCCGGCTGCAGCTCTCACCTCACTTGCCGCAGAAGATGTAAACAGCGCGCCTGCCGCCGCTCTGGAAAAAAAGGTCCCGGTATACGGCCTTTACAATCCAAACAGCGGTGAGCACGTATTTACTATCTATCAGGAAGAATATGATATGCTGAAAACCGCAGGATGGACCGAGGGCGACGTGAAATGGTACGCGCCTGCGTCCGGTGATCCTGTTTACAGGCTTTACAATCCAAACGTTACAGATCTTAGTGGAAATCCCATAGGAGACCATTATTACACAAGGAATATCTATGAGGTCAGATACCTGATCTCTCTCGGCTGGCTGGAGGGCGGTATAGTCTTCTACGCTGCTGATGAGAGTGACGGCAGTTCTGTTCCTGTCTATGGCGCTTACAATCCAAACGCCTATCCCTCCGGCGGATCTGGCGCCCATCATTTCACGATAGATGGCAATGAGACAAAGAACCTTCTTGCGCTTGGCTGGGAGGAAGGTGATGCCAAGTTCCGGGGATATCCCATAACCGAAATAGACAAGGTGATCAAAAATATGTCCATGGACGAGAAGATCTCACAGATGATCATCCCCGCCCTTCGCTCCTACAATGGAAATAATGTGACGGATCTCAATGCCGTGCCGGAGCTCAAGGAAGCGCTGAAAAAGCACCAGTACGGCGGAGTCATACTTTTTGCCCAAAATATCACGGGCACCGAGCAGGTCACGAGGCTCCTCAACGATCTTCAGGAGAACAATTTATCAGCGGATGTCTCTACCCACATCCCTTACCTTACAACCGTTGATGAAGAGGGCGGCATAGTCATCCGTCTGAACTCCGGAACACGAATGACAGGGAATATGGCAATAGGAGCAACTGAAAATTCCACAGAAAACGCGAAAAAGACGGGCGTTGTGCTCGGCGAAGAGCTTGCGGCAGTTGGCTTCAATACCGACTTTGCGCCGGATATCGATGTAAACAACAATCCCGAAAACCCTGTTATCGGTACTAGATCTTTTTCCGATGACCCTGAGACAGTCGCCGAGCTTGGAGTGGCTTATTCCAAAGGACTTTTGAAGAGCAACATTATCTCTACATACAAGCATTTCCCGGGACATGGCGATACAGGAACAGACAGCCATATTGGCACTCCCTCTGTTGAGAAGACATATGATGAGATCAAAAAGACAGAGCTTGTTCCTTTCAAAAACGTTATCGAAAACGGCGCAGACATGATCATGACCGCTCATATCACCTACCCGGAAATTGATGAAGAAATGACATTTGGAGACGGGACTAAGGGTTATTATCCCGCGACCATGTCAAAGAAGATGATCACAGACATCCTTCGGAAAGATATGGGCTTCGACGGCGTGGTTGTGACTGATGCTCTTGAGATGGACGCGATCAGAAAGGCCGGGCTTGTTTCCGGCGAGATGGACTCTGCTGAATACAGGGTTAATATCGCTGAAAAGGTAATAAACGCGGGTGTTGATCTCCTTCT
>OMRF01000010.1 GCA_900313435.1 uncultured Lachnospiraceae bacterium
AAAAGCCAGATCCAGGGATTTACACAGTGATGCTTGTAATACTCCGGATCTGAGGTCCAGAAATAGCCCAAAAATACTGCCATTGGCTTGTTCAGTCCGTATTTGAGGTAGCCTTCCTCTTTTGTCCCAAACATCCCGGCCAGGTTTCCGCCGGCAGAAAAGCCGATGAGGATGTAGTTCTTTGAATCCACATTGTATCTGTCCTCATTTTCCTGAACATGCCTGATCAAGGCGGCAAGCTCTTTCATTGGGGACATATCAAAGCAGTCTTTTCCCGTGCCGTATTCAAACACAAACGCGGAAAGGCCGTATTCGTTCAGCCTCATGGCGGTAGAAAAGCCTTCTTTTTCGGTACAAAGGTATTTGTAGCCACCGCCGGGACAGATGATGATGAGCGGAGATCTTTTGCCGTTGTCATTGGGAAAAAAAGTAAACTTGTACTCCTCTGAAACTATGAGCCGCCCGCTGTCTGAAAGGGCTTTTTTTCTTGCAAGTCCTTCCTCCCGACGGCTGCATTTTTTCTCCATATGATACATATAGGCTGTCTGAAACATTGCAACAACAAAGGTAAAAACATACCAGCCTACAAAAGCGCCAACAATTATCCAAAGAACCAACATTATTCTGCCTCGATCTCCTTGATGGAAAACCCGTTGCCCTGCAAAAGATAGGTCTTTTCAGAACCGCAATTGGGACATATCTTTCCAAACTCGACTGTTGGATATGTCTTTTTGCAGTCCTCGCAGAAAGTGACGGCAGGGATTGTGAGCATTTTGAGCTTCGCTCCCTTCAAAAGCTTTGTCCTGTCGCAGGCCCACCTGAAGCAGTCCTCAAAATAATCGGGAAGAACCCCCGTGACCTCTCCTATCTCAATGGTCACGGAACTCACGCGGGACAGCGAATTTTCCTTTCCGATCTCTGTCACATCATCAATGACATGAAAAACGATCCCAAGCTCGTGCACTTTTCATCCCTTCAGGCCACGGGTCTGGCGGTCCATATCCTCGACAACGATATCAAATATCTCACCCTTTGTTGCACAATATTCAAGTACCAGCCATGGCTTGTTGGTATGGAAATGAAGCTTCACGAGGTCTTCATCCCCTACGCAGAGAAGTTCCTCCCCTTCAAAATTGTCCGCGATGTAGTCGTGTATCTCATCGCAGTCCAGTTCCTCGCCCTCGAAGGGCTCTATCAGCATCTGGGTATCGTATCTCGGATCTATCATTTCTTATTTCCTTCCTTTTCAAAAAAATCAAAACCGTCTTTTATGAAGCCTCCGAAAAAGGGCGGAAGTACAAAGTCGTCATCATCCTGTCCTCCCGGCGGTGTCAGGGACGGCATCCCGGGCATCAAATCTTCATGTCCGTCGAAACTCAATTCCGGCATTTCCTCCTCTTCCGCGATCTTTTCATTTTCCGCCCCCTCAAAGAAAGCATCCACCGCGCGGAGTATGTCCGCGGCCCCCTTTGTTTTCAGAAGATAATCCGCAGGATGATAGCTCATTACCTTTACTATGCTCTCCTTGTCATCCATTCCGGAAAGAAAGATAATGGGGATATCCTTTGTAGTCTCATCATCCTTAAGAACTCTCATCACTTCGGGTCCCGAAAGACCGGGCATCTCATAGTCAAGCATGATGAGATCCGGTCTTGACTCCTGGATCGCTTCAAGGGCGGCAGCTCCGGAACTTAGTGTCTCGACCCTGTATTTTCTTCCAAGCCAGTCAGAAAGCCCTGTAAGATAGGTCTCGTCATCATCCACCACAAATATCCTTTTCCTTGAAAAGGTCTCGATCCCGGTGATCACCTTCTTTACAAAGCTCTTTGTCTCAAGGGGCTTTAAGAATATCCCGGAGATGGAGGAAAGTGCAACATACGAAAGGATCGTCTGGATCTCCGCCTTTGTTCCCACAAGGAACAGGAGCCTCTTCTTTCCTTCACATATCTCAGCAAGCTTTTTCAGGATCTCTGTGTCCCTGTATTGGTATTCTCCAAGATAGAGTATGAAGACTCCGGTATTATTATCATATTTCTTTATGGAATCTCTTTCGGGGTCAATAAGCTTTACTGAAAGATCCTGAGCCAGAAGTTCGTGTTCCAGTGCGGAAATAAGAAAGCTCTGCCCGTGCCCTATCAGCACCGTGTTCTTCTCAGCACCCTTTTCAAGGCTGTTCATCGCGATCACGGCGTCCTGCTTTGCCTTTAAGGCCTCCGGGTCTATGTTGGAACATCTTGCGACGACATCCATCACGGCATATACATAGGCCTCATACTCGTCCAAAAATGCAGGAACCTTGTCCCTTATCATAACCAAATTCTCGGCACGGGCGATGACCTCGATAGTCTTTGCCTGAGTGGAAAGCTCATCCGCTCCGAGAAGCGCCGCGGCAGATTTCAGGGCATGGGATATTATCGTGATCCTTTTAAGATCAGAATCAGAAAGTGCCTCTGAAAGCTCCTCAAGCCTTTTGTCTCCGGTTTCCGCAAAGGTCGCGGCTATATCTATGAGGTTTTCCTCCCCTCCGCACAGCTGAAGGGCTGAATCCACATTGATCCCGGGTATCTTTGAAAATTCCTCAATAAATTCTGACATCGTCTGAATCTTTCTTCCTTATGGAAAAATCTCCCCGAACTATTGTAAGGTTGGGGTTGTAGAAGGGGTCTCCAGAATCTATGATATCTCTCCACTTCTCATACATATATTTCTTCTCAAAGTCAAATCTCTTCTGCTTTTCGGGTGAGTCGGTCTCATATCCTCTGGAAAGTGATTCGTAGTGGATATTGGTGACCTCGGGATCATAAATGATACGATATCCCGCTTTCCTTATCTTAAGGCAAAGATCCACATCATTGAAGGCCACGGCAAGATCCTCTTCATAGCCGGAAACCTCTGAAAAGACCTTTCTTGAAGTCATCATGCAGGCAGCTGTCACTGCGGTGTAATCCTGCTTTAAGACCGCCCTTCCGAAATAGCCTGTGTTCTCGTTCTCCATTCTTGAGAAGCCGTGTCCCGCAATACCGCCGAGACGGATTATCACTCCGGCATGCTGTATCGTTGTATCAGGATAAAGGAGCTTTACCCCGACGGCACCGATGCCTTCATCCCTCTGAAAATTCGAGAGCATCTCTTCAAGCCAGTCCGGTGTCTTTATCTCTATATCATTATTCAAAAAGAGAAGGTAGTCGCCTGTTGCCTCTCTCACTCCGTAATTGTTGATGGCGGAAAAGTTAAAACCCTTGTCCCAGTACAGAAGCTTTACTCTTTTATCATCTTTTAAGGTTTCGTAGTAATCAAAGAGCTCCTTTTCAGTACTGCCGTTTTCTATTATCAATATCTCATAATTGTCATAGGTACTCTTTTGCTCTATTGATTCAATGCAGGTACGAAGGACTGAAGCGTGGTCATGGGAAGGGATGATTATTGAGATCCGATCCTTTGACTTTAAGGCATATTTCATAATATAGAGCCCTTTTTCCGGGCCGTCTGCTACCCTGCCGTCAACATGGAGCCTTTGAAGAGAAGCCTCTATAGCTCTTCTTCCTGCTTCCTGCTCAGGGTCTTCTGACAAA
>OMRF01000158.1 GCA_900313435.1 uncultured Lachnospiraceae bacterium
TGAATTCATCAGGATGCAGTATATGGATCCGGTGCACAAAGACGAATGGGAAAAAATGCGTATCGCCCTGACTGATGCGCTGAACACGTTGAATTCTTTTGAGGGTACGAAAAAATGAAGCTTTCAGAACTGTACAAAAAGCAAAAGCCCGGCCTCTCATTCGAGATCTTCCCTCCGAAGAGGGACAGCTTTCTTTCCGATATTGAACCAACCCTTGAGATAATGGCAGACCTCAAGCCTGATTACATCGGGATCACCTTCGGTGCGGGCGGGTCGGTAGCAAACAACAAGACGATCGAGATAGCCCGTCTGATCAAGGAAAAATACCATGTTGAACCAATGGTCCACATGACGTGTCTGAACTACAATAAGGCTGACATAGATGAATACGCATCTATGATGGTGGAGTATGGGATCGACAACTGCCTCGCTCTGCGCGGGGACAGGAGAGAAGGCGAAGAACCGAAAAAGGATTTTGCCTACGCCTGTGATCTGACCGCATATCTCAGATCAAAATGGGATTTTTGCATAGCGGGAGGCTGCTATCCTGAAGGACACCCGGAATGCGGCTCCAGAAAAAAAGATATGGATAATCTCAAAAAAAAGGTAGACGCCGGAGACGAGCTTCTCATCTCACAGCTCTTCCTTGACAACGAATTCTTCTATGACTTCAAAAAGGGACTGGATGAACGCGGTATCACGATCCCTGTCACCCCGGGTATCATGCCCGTTATCAACTCAGCCCAGTTTGAAAGGATGTCCACCCTTTGCGGAGCCTCCATCCCCGCCAGGTTCAGGCGGATCATGGATCGCTACGAGGACAATCCCGAGGCCCTTTTTGATGCCGGACTTTACTATATGACAAGTCAGGTCATCGATCTCATCGCTACAGGAACCGACGGGATCCATCTCTATACAATGAATCGCCCCAGCGTGGCAAAGCGCCTTGCTGAAGCGATCCATAAGATCATCCTTTAAGAATGCAGTTTTATCTATTCCGTCTGGAGCTTGTTCAGCTCGGATGTTGAGCCCTCATACAGGGGGTTGTATTCAACTGCATCCTTTTCCGAAACTCCCGTCTTCTTCTGTATCCTGTAGCTTATATCCAGTACCGTCTCAGAGCATTCATGCGCGGGATCCGCATAGAGCTCCTCATAAAGCTTTTTGACATTCGTCTCGGTGGTAGCGGGAACAACAGCGTCATTGATATTTCCTCCGTATTCCCCTGCAACCTTGAAGAAGGGATAGCCGCCCGTATTCGCTATGGAATATTCCCTCAGAGCCATAGCGTGCTGGATTATCTCGTTCGTATCAAATGAGGTCGCTACCTTGGGAGCAAGGGTAGTCACGAGATCCAAAAGCTGATCGACATTACACTCCTTGGCCTTATCTACCAGCTTACTGATAACGGTCCTCTGCCTTGTGGCCCTCATGAAATCATCTCCGGCGGTATATCTTATCCTGCAGTAGGCAGTGGCCTGCATACCGTTCAAAAGCTGAGGTCCGCTCTTTTGCACATATTTAGATGTCCTGCCGGTGTCCTCAGCCATCTCTTCTATGTACATATTGAGCCATTGTATCTCTTCCTTCGTAACATCGATCTCAACGCCGCCTACCGCGTCTATACAGTCTATCAGACCGCTGAAGTCAACGGCTACGAAATCCTGTATGTTGAGATCCAGATTCCGGTTCAGCATATTGATGGCATTCTCATGACCGCCAACCGCATAGGCGTAATTACACTTTCTGAGCATTCCCTTGCCGTCCACATCCATTACGGTATCCCTGTAAACGGAGATCATGTTCATCTCCTTTGTGTCGAGATTGATGGCGCAGACTATCATGGAATCCGAATTTCCCGAATCATAATTCCCTTCGGAACGGTTGTCGACTCCGAAGAAAGCTATGGTCTCAAAGCCCTTTCTGACCTCCTCGGTCTGCTCGGTAACGGAGTTTGAAGACAGGGAGGCGCTGCTTATCTCAATATGTTCGATCTCATTTAAAGCCTGGACCGCCCTGCTCCCGTACCTCATCCAAAGGAAAAGGACTATCGAAAGGACGACGAGTATGGCTATCTCTACAATGAGAAAGATCGCCCTTCTCCTTCTTCTCTTTTTCCTCGCGGCGATACGCGCGGCTCTCTGCTCCGGAGTTCTCTGCTCCGGGCTTCTCTGCCCCGAAGTTCTCTGCCCCGAAGATGTCTTTTCGTTTCTCCTGTTAGATCTGTCTGAAGTCATCTTACCTCTACCGGCTTTCTCAAAAGATGCTTTTCAAAATGTATAGTTTTCCGTACCCATAGCCAGATTCTCATTATAGTACGGATCGCCCTTCCTGATGACATCTCCCCATCTTTTCATGAGGATGTCATTTGACTCTTTGGAACTTAAAGGCTCCCTGCCTGAATATCTTGCCGTGACCTCCGGCTCATATACGGTCCGAAGCCCGTGTTTCTTTGCTCTCAGACAAAAGTCAAGCATGAGATCACGTCCGAGGAGCGCCTTGTCAAAACCTCCCGATCGCCTGAAGAATTTCTCATCTATGAGGCAGAAGGAAAAATCCACACAGGACACATCATTACGAAGCTTGATCCTTCCACCGTAACCATCGGAGAAAACACTCTGTCCGTGGCATGCGCTGTAACAGACACCGTCACGATCAAATATGAAGCCGCAGTTTGAAACGGAAAAAGCCTGTCCTAAAAATCTGCATCCCACCACCGCGACATCCGGCTGTGAAAGAACCCCGTACAGTTTTTCAACGGCCCGCCTTGAAGGGAATCTCACATTCTGATCCTTCAAAAACAGGAAGGAATCCCTCTTCACATCATAGGTGCTTCCGTCATATGTGACTTTTACATACAGGGCATCGCTTAAAAAATAAGATCTCACAAAGGCCTTGATATCCTGCCTTCTCAAGGATGCTTCGACTATGGCGACGGCCTCAAGCTCAAATCCGGTCCTGTCCCTTCTGTCGTAGGAAGGCGCCTTATCCCCGGGTCTCTTGTGAATGAGAAGCTTCGGAATATGAAGGACCTTCTGCTTTCTCTCGGTAACCCTTAAGAGAAATTCCCATTCCGGAAGCCTTTTTGTAAGCTCGGAAAACTTTCCGATACTCCTTATGGCCTCTCTCTTTATGACAAAGGAGTTCCCGATATAGTTTGTCTGCCTGAGGAGCTCGATATTGATGTCGCTCTTGAAGTACGGATTTCTCCGCTCTCCATCGATGAGCTCGTCACAGTCACAATATAAAAGCGCCGCATCTTCATTGTGAAGGGCTTCCTCCGCAAAACTAAAGAGTGCGTTTTCAGAAAGCCGTTCATGCTGCCCTAAAAATAATATGTAATCTCCTCGTGCGCTGTCAATCGCATAATTTAACGAAAAACCCCTTCCTTTTTGGGCAGTAAGACGTCGATATTCCACCCTTTCGTCGCGGGGAAACATTTCCGAGACAAAGATGGAAAACCCGCTTTCATTGTTCTGATCGAGCAGAAGCAGCTGGAAATCGTCCATAGTCTGCGCGATCAGGGACTCAAGAGAGTCTCTGAAATAGTCAGGTTCGGTATCCTTGAGGAGCATTACTACGGTAAAGAGCAATATTATTTACCGCCCTTCCCGTTAAAGACTACTCCGATGGTCTTAAATATGATCTTCGCGTCAAGAGCAAGTGAAAAATTCTGGATGTATTCCGTATCAAGGGCCACAACCTCTTCGAAATCCGTGATGTCCGAGCGCCCGCTCACCTGCCACATGCCTGTGAGTCCCGGCTTTATCGCAAGACGCGCCTTATGATGATATTCATATTTTTCAAATTCCGCCTCGGTGGGAGGCCGCGTCCCCACAAGGGACATATCCCCTATCAGGACATTGTAAAACTGCGGAAGCTCGTCTATGGAATGTTTCCTCATAAAATGCCCTATGGGAAAGACTCTGGGGTCATTCTCCATCTTGAACATATTGCCCTGCATCTCATTTTCTGCGGCAAGAGATTCCTGAAGCTTATCCGCCCCCACGTGCATGGTCCTGAACTTGTAAAAAGTAAAGCGCCGGCCGTTTCTCCCGATCCTGGTGGACTTGTAGAATATGGGTCCGGGGGACTGATGCTTGATGACCGGTGCAAATATAAGTATCGCTATCCCTGTAAAAACAAGACCTACAAGGGCCCCGAGTATGTCAAAAAATCTTTTGAAGAAGGCCTGCCTCAAGGTCTGCATCTTCATTGAGGAGGTGAGCACCGTATATGAGGCGTAGCGCTCCACAACGGTATTCATGAGAAGGCGGTCCGAGTATACAAGGGAAGTATGGACGGTGACCCCCAGCTCGATAAGCTCCTGTGCGAGAGCCTCCGAGGATGATCTGGTATTCCCGTCGATGAACACTTCGTCAACGACATTTTCCCTGACATAGTTCAGAAAGCCGTCGGCATTAGATACAACGGGTATCCCCTCTATCGTCTCTCCGGTCCTGTCCTTGTCCACGACTACCGCGCCGATTATCTTAAAGTCCGTATACCTGTTGGTTGAAAGCTCGTGAAGGCAGCGCACGGCATTGTAATCCTCACACACTACGAGCATCTCGGACTTGTTCACGTCGTTCAGCTTGCGGTATCTGATAAGTCTCTTCCACAGAACCCTTGCCGTATACATGAAGGCCATCGAAAAACCAAGATATAGAAAGATCAGGGTTCTTGAATAGTCTAAGGATTTCTGCGTAGCGTAGAAGTAGACCAGAATGCAGCCGAAATTCAATAAGCAGTGCAGTAAGGTCGCCCGAAGCTCCTGATATTTGTTCCTTCGGAGTATCCCGTTGTAAGGGTCGGAAAAGAAGACAACGAAGATATCAAGCACCAGGATGAATACCGCAAGGCTCCCGTAGAGGCCGTCATCCAGAAGCTCGTCATTAAGCCGAAGTCCGCTCTTCATCCTGATGAGATAAGCCACAAAAAAAGCCAACTCCAGACACAGTATGTCAAGCAGCGTAAAATCAAGATGTTTTATCCAGCTTCTTTTTCCGCGCCTGTACATCCCTCTTGCTCCTCAGATCGCAATATCGTTCTTCTTCAGAAGAAGCCTCGCGCTGTCAAGCGAATCAACACCGTGCAGGTTTTTGATCGGTGCAAATTCCTTTTCCCTCTCTACCTCGAAGGGGAGCATCTCCCCTATGAGATTGATAAGGTCAAGGATCAGGAACTCAAACTTGAAGCCATTCTCCTGTTCCGGATTTACGAGATTGCCCTCACTGTCTATGAAGGGTATCTTTTTTTTCACGGAGTGTACGGGAAGATCCAGGGCCTCCACTTCCTCGAGGGCATCCACCCTGAAGAGATAATTTAATATGACGCCGTAAGCATATTTTAATTCCCCGTTTTCATCTCTCTCATCATGCATCGCGTCAGTCATCTCATAATACTCAACTATCGAAGGACGACCGTCATCGAGACAGATGACCCCGAGCTTCTCATCGGGTGAATTCTTTTTGATCACCTTTCCGGCACACTTAAGATCCGAAAACGCGGTAGCTCCCAAAAAGACAGGGTCACAGATCTTCTGGAGAGGATTGTCCACAGAAAAGATATTGAGCCACTCCACTCCCCTTTCCTTAAGCCCGGAAACGAGACCCGCTTTCTCTAAGGACTTGAACCACCCTCCGTTTCCATTGGGCGATGAA
>OMRF01000082.1 GCA_900313435.1 uncultured Lachnospiraceae bacterium
CGCCGATGCAGAGGGTTGCAAGACCGCGCTTTGCGCCGGACCTTACCATCTCATGAAGAAGGGTAACGAGGATCCTGCAGCCCGAAGCTCCAACGGGATGTCCGAGGGCGATGGCGCCGCCGTTTACGTTGAGCTTTGCGGGATCGAACTTGAGATCCTTTGCAACCGCACAGCTCTGTGCCGCAAATGCCTCATTTGCTTCATAGAGATCGAAGTCGTCTATTGTAAGGTTGAGCTTCTTCATTACCTTTTCCGTAGCGGCAACGGGACCTACGCCCATGATCGAAGGATCAACACCGCCGAGGGCTCCGCCCTTCCACTCAGCCATTATCTTTACGCCAAGTTCTTTTGCCTTTTCTTCAGACATAACGACTACTGCAGCTGCGCCGTCATTGATACCGGAAGCGTTTCCTGCAGTAACGACTCCGCCTTCCTTGCCTGAACAACATTTAAGCTTCTGAAGATCAGCTATGGTCTGTCCTGCACGGGGACCTTCATCAGTATCAAAAATGATCGTCTCCTTCTTCTGCTTGATCTCAACGGGAACGATCTCGTCCTTGAACTTGCCTGCCTTCTGAGCGGCTTCGCACTTGTTCTGTGAAGCTACTGCGAATTCATCAAGCTCTTCTCTCGTGAGCTTCCACTGCTCTGCAACGTTCTCAGCAGTGATCATCATATGATAATTGTTGAAGGCATCCCAAAGAGCATCCTTTATCATGCAGTCTACGAGGGTTCCGTTGTTCATACGATAACCGTAGCGTGCCTTTTCAAGAGCAAAAGGAGCCATTGACATATTTTCCATACCGCCTGCCACAACGATGTCAGCATCGCCTGCCTTGATGAGGTCAGCTGCCATGTTCACGGCATTAAGGCCGGAGCCGCAGACCACGTTCAATGTGACGGCCGGAACCGTAAAGGGAAGTCCTGCGTGAAGCGCAGACTGACGTGCGACATTCTGTCCCTGAGCTGCCTGGATAACGCATCCCATCAGGACTTCATCGACCTGATCGTACTTGTCCTCAGAGATACCCGCACGAGTAAGAGCCTCCTTGATAACGATGGAACCCAGTTTTTCAACGGGTGTCGTCGAAAGCGCTCCGCCCATCTTTCCGACTGCCGTCCGGCACGCGCCGGCGATAACAACCTTTCCTGCCATGTTTGCCTCCTTCTAAAGAAAACTAATTTGTTTTTGTGCTTCGTTTATTTTCTCCGGACACCATGTTAATTTTTTAACAATATCCCGTAAAAAAAATAAACGCCAGTAGCACCAGCGAAGAAAATTATAGTACAACGGGCGTTCGTATTCAACAAAAAATTCGAAATGGACCCCCGGGACTGTCCCGGGGGTCCAAAATATTAAGCGGGTTGATCGGGTTCTTTCGGCTCTTCCGGTTCTGCGGGCTGTGGCGTATCCGGCGTCTCAGGTGTTTCCGGCTGCGACGGCTCTGCAGGCTGTGAAGGCTCTGACGGCTCCGATGGCTGCGTGGGTTCAGGATCGGGCTCGGGCTCAGGTTCCTCCGGTTCCGGCAGCCTCTCCCACTTGTAGAAGAAGGCACAGCCGCATACAAGCTCGTAATTTGCGATCCTCAGGCGCTCTGCCGCCTTGACTGTCATGAAGAAGAGCCAGTCACCGGTGCGCTCTCCCGCTACGACACGACGGGCAGCTTCCATACATTCAGCGTTCGGACCGCCATTTTCAAGGACGTAATCTATCGCTCCTATGGTGTATGTAGTGAACTGGTCGGGTGATGTGATGACATCCGTTATTGTATCCGGGAAGTAGGAGCTCTTCACGCGGTTCATTATGACGGAGCCTACAGCAAGCTTTCCTTCCATAGGAAGGACACCCACCTCGGCCTGTATCGTCGCGGCAAGGAAGGTAAGTTCATCCGTAGTCGCGCTTACCGCACCGCCTGTATATTCCCTATCCTTTCCCGCTGCTTCTCTTGCAGCCTGCTCCTTTGCTATAGCCTGTGCGAGCTCGGCCTGGGCCTGCGCCTGCCTGTCGGAGAGCGCTGCCCTCTTTGTCTCATATTCCTTAAGCTTCAGCTCCACTGCCCTGGCATCTGCAGCTGCAGCGTTAGCATTCTGTTGTGCTTCAAAAAACTCTTTCCCGGCGCTTGCGTAGAGGGTCTGAAGCTGTCCTGCGGACTTGTTTAAGACCTGCTGGAACTCGGAAAGCTCGGCATGCTTCTTTTCAACCTCTTCCTTCTTTGCGGCAACCTCTGCCATGGTATCTTCGTAGCGCCGAAGCTGCGCCCTGTCGTACTCAGCGATAGCCCTGACATTATCCATCTCGTTTAAGGCTGCTGTAAAGGAGCCGCTCTCTGCCATTATCGTGAAGAAGTCCTTGTTCAACCTGTTCTCATACATATAGGCGATACGCTTCTTCATGGATTGGTACTGCTTCTGTGCGTCCTCTTCGGTCTCCTTTAAGGACTCGTTTACCTTTGAAAGCTCATACTTCATATCCTCGACCTCAAGCTTCGTAAGGTCAAGGTTTGTCCTGACTTCGTTATAGAGCGCCTTGTAGCGATCAGCATTTTCCTGCTTTTTGTCGGCTATGCCCTGAGCCACATCAACTGCAGCCTCGGCGGCCTGCTTCTGTGCCTCGGCATCTTTGATGGCCTTGTCATTTTCTTCAGACTGCTTCTTTAATTCACTAAGCTTCGACTGCGCTTCGTAAGAAGACGCATGAGCCTTCTCAACAGGAACCTGACAAAAGGACACGAAGAAAAGCCCCGAAACTAAAGCGAGGCTTATCGATCTTTTTAATTTTCCATTTCTTTTCATCTGCAAGATGTACTAATGCCCTCCACTGCAACAGCGCCACCACGGGTTACATCTATATGCTTGAAGCTCTTCCGAAGGATCGCCACAAGCTCGTCATTTTTTCTTTCGGTCAATGTACTTTCAAGGATAACAGCATCTGTCCCGATGTCAACAGGCTTTACGGAAAAAGTTTCCGCTATCCGAAAGACCTCTGCCTTTTCCTCGGGTCCTATCTGCTTTATCTTTGCAAAAAGAACCTCCTTCATATGTATCGGCACATTTGTTAAATCTATAACCTTTATTATCTCGACCATTGAATTAAATTGCTTTTTGATCTGCTCAAAGGTCACATCATCCGACTCCACCGAGATCGTCATCCTTGATATATCGGGATGTTCCGTGGTGCCTACGGTGAGGCTGTTCAGGTTGTAGGATTTCGCCGAAAAAAGCCCGGAGACCTTTGAGAGCACTCCTACCTCGTTTTCAGTATACAGCGCTATCCAGCGCTTTTTCATCTTACCTTCCATGCCGTATCAGGCTCCCTTCATTCAAGTATCATCTGGTCTATGGGCGTACCGCTCTTTACGAGCGGGAGTACGTTAAGCTCAGCCGGGATCATGAATTCCACCACAAAAGCCCCCGAACTGTCACGCGCCTTTAAAAGCGCCTCTTTGATATCATTTTCATCAGAGACCCTGATCCCGGAAACGCCGTAGCTTTCAGCCCACTTTATAAAGTCCGGAACATAGGCGCCATCCTCATCGGAAAGGCTCGTAGCCTCATAGCGCTTTTTGTAGAAAAGCTCCTGCATCTGCCGCACCATGCCAAGATATCCGTTGTTTAAGATAATGACAATAACGGGAAGGCCTGAAGTTACGGCAGTCGCCATCTCCTGCATGTTCATCTGGAAGCCGCCGTCGCCGGTTATGGAGATCACCTTTTTTTCAGAGCATGCGGCCTTCGCGCCGATTGCCGCAGGAAATCCGAAGCCCATGGTGCCGAGTCCTCCCGAGGTAATGACAGGCCTTTCCTTTTTCACGGGAAGGAACTGTGTGCCCCACATCTGATGCTGCCCCACGTCGAGGGTCACTATGCCTTCGGGAAATACTTCATCAATGGCTTCCATTATGCTTTGGGGACTTATCCCGTCTTTGACCGAAAGTGAAAGGGGATGCTCCTTCTCCCATGAAGCTATGGTACTTAGCCAGTCATTAAGCGCTTCTTTTGCTTTTTCCGAGGGAGATGCCGCCCATTCCTTCAGCTTCAGAAGGGCAGTCTTTGCGTCAGCCACCACCGGGATATCCACCACCACATTCCTTGATATGGAGGCCGTATCAACATCCACATGGATTATCTTCGCGTTTTTCGCGAAATCGGAAAGCTCTCCCGTTATCCTGTCGTTGAAGCGGGTTCCGATTGAGAATAATACATCGCAGTGGGTGATCGCCATATTGGCGGCGTAGCGTCCGTGCATTCCGGCATTTCCCACAAAGCAGGGACTGTCATGCGGCACGGTCCCGTTTCCAAGGATTGTCGTCACAACGGGTATGTTCATGGTCTCTGCGAGATCGGATAATGCCTCACCGGCCCCGCTCATCATTACGCCGTGACCTGCCAGTATGAGGGGCCTTTTCGCGGATGAAAGGAGGGAAAAGGCTTTTTTCAACTGCCCAACATGAACCCCCTCCGGTGGCCTGTAGCTCCTCATATGGATCTCCTTCGGATAATCTGAAGGCCCCATCTCAGTCTGAACGTCCTTTGGGATATCGAGGATAACAGGCCCTTTCTTTCCGGTATTCGCTACATAAAATGCCATCTTAAGCCTGTCGGAAAGCTCCTTCCTCTCACGCACGGTCATCCCGAACTTTACGATCTGGCGCGTCATCCCG
>OMRF01000264.1 GCA_900313435.1 uncultured Lachnospiraceae bacterium
GATGGAAACAGCCGGATACAAATTACCCTCGGAAGTGGGATAAGCCTCAGGAAGACAGGGGACGTTTCTCTGTCTCCTTTTTTGGACCCCGGGGACGGAGTCAAGGGACCAAAAAATGGTCCCTTGACTCCGTCCCCGGGGCTCATTTCGGGGGCATTACAATCTCGCCTTCGCGCCCATCGCCTTGAGCTGAAGCTTTCGCTCGTACATCAATTTGTCGGCGCGCTCGAAGACATCGTGCAGTTTCTTGTCTCCAACCGTAAGGACTGAATACCCTATCGATATGACAACTTCATCTGTTTTGATATTATCCTCTACTTTACGGTTCAGTTCTCCGATCGCCCGGTCAATGGAATCAAAACCATTTTCCTCAATGATGACTGTGAATTCATCACCGCCGATACGAAATACCATTCCGGGCTTTAAGTATTCGCAGATCAGACGGCTTGCGTCTTTGATAAGCTTATCTCCGGCCGCATGCCCTTTTTGGTCGTTTACGTCTTTGAGCCCGTTGATATCAGCAACGATCACTCCAAGCTTTTCTATAGAGCCCTCCGCGATCTTTTTGTTTATTATCGATTCTTTTTCCGAATAAGCATGCTTGTTCAAAAGCCCCGTCATTGAATCCGTATTTGCCATAGTCTGAAAAGTCCTGCTGGTCTCCTTCTCCTCATCAAGCATGGCCTTTGACATTTTGCGAAGCTGGATGAAAAGCACAGCCGCAAGCAGCAGAACGGCAACAAATGTAAATAAGATCTGACTCCGGCTGGCTTTGATATTTCTGTCACTGATATCGCGGATCCGGTCCCTGATAACACTCTCGCGGATAAGTACCGCCATCTCCCAACCCGTGTCCTCAACAGGCGCGTAATATAGCGTTTCGTCAGCTCCGGAAAGATCTATCCTGATGTTTCCCGCCTTCCCGTTCTGAAAATTATCATAATTTTCAAGCCATATATTTTCCGGAACAATATCCTTCAGCGCCTCAAAAAAATTGTGGTCAGCGATAACGGGACCAAGAGAGGTCCCCGACAGATTTACCCCGCTTTTTGAATAAATGGCAAAATGCGTTCTTCCCTGATCATCGAAAGCGAGGAGATCGACGATATCCTTGATGTCAAGCATTACAAAGCAGGCCTTGAACTGCTTTCGAAGCAGCTTCAGATCCGGTGTCGGAATAGCGAGGCAAAGCTGTTTGGATGATCCGTAAACAGAAGCCGTCGTGATGATCCTGCCGCTTAATTGTCCATCATTTAAGAATGCGTGACGGCTTTTGCCGGTATATGTCGTGTATCTCGTATATACGACATCATCCTCGTCTACAAGGGCAAACCTGTTAAGCCCGAGAAGGGATTTTACCTTTCCTATACTGTCACGCAGCTCATCCTGGGATCTGATCTCTTCTTCGGCGAAAAAATCGATCGCCTTTTCCATCTCGTCAAAATTGCTGTTGATCAGGTTGGTGATCGTCTTTGACCGGCGGTCTGCCATCTCTTCAAGATAAAACGAGCTTACTTCGTGGATCGCCTCATCCGTTGCTATGCTCGTTTTTCTCGCATTCCAGAGCGAGTTGGCGGAAACAAGTATCACAACGAGTATGGCGCCTATGACGGCCGTCAGGACTATCGTCTTATTTGTTATCTGCTTCTTCTCTTTCATAAGACATCCCCGTACAGAATCTCCAGCATCGTTGCCGCATCCTCCTGATAGATCACCGTCGTGATCTCATCGGTCTTTTCCGAAAATAATGTACCGGGCAGATTTCCATCCGCGATCATCACGGCAACCTGGATCGTGTCAAAGCCGATCGAATAGCAGTCCTGCACGCCAAGGCAGTAGATCACGCCATCATTCAGATACTGAAGCGCTTCCTCATCATGATCCATACCGACGATGACCGTGTCATTACCCTGCTGCTTTACCGCCCTTGCGGCACCGACCGGATTGCTCATGTTGCAGCAGACGATCCCGCTAAGGTCGGGATTATCCTTAAGGATCTGCATCGTAAGCTCATAAGCGCGATCGACCGAATCCATGTCGTACTCCCTTGCCACGATCTCCATACCTTCATACTTTGCGATCGTATCTGCGGCTCCACGCGCCCTATCCTCATGACAGGGCGCGCCCTTGCTTCCGACCAGGATCGCAACCTTCCCCTTGTAATCGAGCTTCCTGCAAAGAGCCTCCGTCAGATCCGCTCCGTCCTGGTAATTGTGGGTATTGCCGACATAAGCGATCCTCCTGCAGTCTTCGTCAGCATCCGAACTTGAGAAGGTCATTACCTTGAATCCACTATCCACCATTTCATTGAGAACAGGAGAAATGATCTTCTCATCCGCCACATCCACGCCTATTACGTCATAATCATTTTTCGGCAACGTGCGAAGCCTTAAGGTCTGATCTTCTGCCGAAGCCTCATCCGGCGCCATATACTCGTAGGTGATCGTCACGCCCTTGTCAAGGAACTGCCGCTGGGCATCCTCCATGCCGAGCGCGACAGCGTCCCACCACGGGTGGACAGTCTTGTATGTGAAATAAAAATTATAATGATCCTTCTTCGGCGTATACCGGTCGAGCTCGTGTTCAAAATCCACTGCCGCACTCACAGCCTCCGCCGTTTTTGATCTTGGATAATTTTCATCCGAAGCGGCAACATCGCCTACTGCTTCAGATGCCGAGCAGGAAGATAAAAAAAACGTTGCCGCCGCTGTGGCAAGCACCATTGAAATTTTATTGATCTTTCTCATGATTGGTGATCACATCCTTCCAAGGGAAAGGTAATATCCCCTGGCTATTTTCGTTTTCGTGGTTGACAAGTGAACAGTCGTTCGATATAATTGAACTATCGAACGCATGTTTGTTTGGAGGCCGCCCATATGTCAGAACTGAAAGATGTCATAAACTCATACAACAGCCTGTCATTCAGTGACCGCATTGTGTTTTACACAACTATCTCAAATGATATACAACTTACTGCTGACACGCAAACATTTTTAATAGAAACGCGTTTTGATGGTGGACCATCCTGTATTCACTGTAAAGGGAAGCATGTTGTAAAAAACGGAAAGCGGAAAGACGGCGTCCAGAGATTTCTGTGCCGTGACTGCCGTAGGTCTTTTATTCCCAGCTCCGATTCCATCACTTCCAGAACACGTAAACCCATTTCCGTCTGGGCAGCTTATTTAAAGTGCATGATTGAGCAAATGACACTGAAGCAGGCCTCTGAGGAATGCCATATCTCTATGTCCACAGCATTCACCTGGCGTCATAAGATACTGGACACATTAAGTGAACTGACAGAGAAGACTTATCTGACAGGTGTTGTAGAAGCGGACGAAACTTTTTTCAATGTATCATTCAAGGGGAACCATAAAAGAAGCCGGGATTTTTCCATGACGCGCAAGGCACATAAGCGAGGAAACGATGTTCACGCCAAAGGCCTGTCATCTGAGAAAGTCTGCGTTCCATGCGCAGTAAGTGACAGCGGCATTTCCTATGCCAAGCCGGGAAAACTCGGAAAAATAAGTTCAGACTGCGTAAAAAACATTTTTGATAAAATAATAGCTCCGCACACAACACTTTGCACAGATAAAGAACGAGCATACCTGGATCTGGCCGGTCAGAATGAACTGGATCTGATACAGACAGATACTGACTGCCGCACGATCTTAATAAATGGAAAATCTTACGGGATCCAGCGGATCAACGCCTATCATAGCCGGCTGAAACTATTCATCCGCGGCTTCCACGGCGTATCAACAAAGCACCTCGGCAACTATATCGTATGGAATGACCTGTTATCCCAAAACCATAGGGACAGGGACACCTTCTTTGGCCAGTTGTTGGGCCAACTCCTATGTGCCAGGATCACAAGATTCGGGTATGATATCCCGCGTCGCCCATCCCTGCCGGTCGCTGCATGAACGCCATGCAGTACAGAACGTTACATTTTTCAATCACGCAGGAAAAGGAGGTGACCGGATACCATGATGCTAACTGAAAACCATAGGATAAAACGGAACCGGCATAAGGAGCTTTTTAAAAAGATAGATGCATACTGCTACTGCGCAAAAAACCTGTCAAATTCCGTGCAGTACCTGATATGTCAGAGCTACCGCATTCATCAGATGCTCAAAAATCAAGAGGTTTTGGAGACTTGGGAACAGGAAATGATCGATGGTATTAACAATGCTGTCGATGATTACAATGCAGGAAGGGATGAAAAGAAAAAGCTTCGACGCATTGATGCAGACAGCGGTTTTATTGCTGATCCCTATTTCCTCAGCTGGCATATGAAAGTCCTGGATGTCTATAAGGCAGTGCCCTACGCGACCTGTTCCCAGATCTGCATCCAGGAAAAATGCAGGGAGTGGAAGTCGTTTTATAAGGCATTGGCTGAATACGGTAAAAATCCGGAAAAATTCCTTGGTCGGCCCAGAAGGCCGCGGTATCTGGATCCAGCCAGCGGACGCGGATCCCTTGTGATCACAAGCCAGAACTTCTCGATCGCAGAGGATGGCAGGATCATCATGCCCGGATTCTTAAAAGAAATAAGAATAAAAGCAAAGCACAAAAACGTAAAACAGATCCGCATTAAAACTGACAAAAGCAGCATACGGATCATGCTTGTGTATGAACAGGAAACAAATGCTCCTGCTGATGGGAGAAACATCATGGGGATCGACCTTGGTGTGGACAACCTGATCACAGCCAGCATCTCTTCAGGTGGCATGCCGGTCATCATCAACGGTCGCCCCTTGAAATCCGTCAACCAGTATTACAACAAGAGAAAAGCCATTCTGCAGGAAACGGCAAAAAAGAGCAACCGCCTGGATATCACAGGCCGGATGAAACGGCTGACAGAGAAACGAAACAACAAGGTAAAGGATTATCTTCATAAGGCGAGCCGCAGGGTGATCTCTCTTGCAAAGGCCAGCGGTGTAAATCATATCGTCATCGGAAACAACAAAGGATGGAAACAGAAAGTGGAACTGGGAAAACGAACAAACCAGACCTTCGTATCCATTCCATACAGAATGCTGATCGATATGATCTGTTATAAGGCGAAGCTTTTAGGGATCAGCGTGAGCGTTGTAAGGGAAAGCTATACCAGCGGGACCAGTTATCTTGACGGCGAAACCCCTGAGAAGGCTTTTTATGACATCTCACGGCGCATAAAAAGAGGGTTGTTCAAAAGCAACAAAGGCATTCTGATCAACGCCGACGTAAATGCTGCCTATCAGATCATAAAGTCGGGCGGATTTAAAGATTTTCCGATCAAGGAAA
>OMRF01000083.1 GCA_900313435.1 uncultured Lachnospiraceae bacterium
GGTCACTGAGGAGGAGAAGGAAGAGCTTGAGGAGGCAGGGATCCTTTCCGACATATCCCATATGCCTGCCCGTGTGAAGTGCGCTGTTCTCGGATGGCATACGATGGAGGAAATGCTTTCAGAATCATGAGCGGGAAAAAGCCGAAGATCGATCCGAACCAGACAACAGACACATATGCATCCGAAGGGATGACGATCGGCCTCATAACAGGAGGCTTTTTCTTTCTTGTTTTTCTTATCGGCGGTCATATTTCTTACGGGGCTGTATTTCTTGTGATCTGCGTTATCGCGGGGCTCCTCATCGGTCTCATGCAAAGGAAGCCTCCGGTAGATGACGAGAAATTAAACCGTGAGATCAAAAACTACAAAAAGCTTGATAAAGAGAGAAATGCCTTTTTCCCCGACAGGTCAGTAAAGAAGTATGACAAAAATCTCAGAACACCCGTGATCAGGAAGAATCTCGCGAACGGAGAGCGTGTCGCAGGCTTTCTATTAAAGGGGAGTGGAAGATTTGAAGAGAAGATGCTGATACGGGATGAAAAGGATCTTCGTGAATTTATGCGTCAGTATGGTATCTCAAGTGAAGAGGATCTGAAAAAAGGGGAAGAATAAATTGAGCGTTGAATTTGTATTCGGAAGTGCGGGAAGCGGGAAATCGTCCTGTCTCAGGAAAATGGCAAAGGAACTTGCCCTTGAGAAGCGAACGAGGACCTGCTTTTTCATTGTCCCGGACCAATATACCTACTCTGCTCAGATGGCACTCTGCAGAGAGTTTGAATCCGGCGTTACGGTTAATTGTGAAGTGCTTTCCTTTGAGAGACTGGCAAGAAGGATATTCAACGAGCTTTCCACCCCTCTTTCAAAGGTACTTGATGACAGCGGAAAGGCGCTTCTTTTGTCAAAGGTCATAGAAAAGAAAAAGGATGAGCTTTCAGTTCTTTCAAAAAAGGCGCTTGAAAAGGCGGGTATGGTGGATGAGATCAAGTCCTTCATATCAGAACTTATGCAGTATGATATTTCGCCCGAGCTTCTTTCATCAAAGGCAGTGGATCCGGAAAGTACGTTTTCACCAGTGTTTCGGAAGAAGCTCCTTGATATCGCAGTCCTTTATGAGGGCTTCATTTCCGAAACAGCCGGGAAATATATGGTAGGAGACGAGCTTCTCTCACTGTTCACGGATGTACTTGATCTTTCATCTCTTTCCTCAGGGGAGAGTGAAAATGTCTTTTTCTTTGACAGCTTCACCGGCTTCACTCCCCTTCAATACAAGGTGATAAGAAAGCTTCTGTCCTATGATATGAGGCTCATATTCTCTCTTTGTATCGGAGACGAGGAGGATCCTCATTCAGATATCTCAGAGGAAAATCTCTTCTTTCTGACCAAAAAGACCGTGAGAAGGCTTTCAGATCTGGCAAGGGAAACGGGCTGTGAGGTAACGGAGATTAAAAGGCTGTATAGAAATAATGGTGAGATTAGGCGATTTGATCCAAAGGGCGAGCTTTTATCGCTTTCAGAAAGGATCTTTCGTCCGAAGATTAAGAAAGCTCCCTTTGAATTGAATGAAGAGATAAGCATAATGCGATTTGAGACTCCCATGACCGAGCTCACATATGTATCTGCGAAGATACTATCCATGGTAAGGGAGGAGGGGTATCGTTATTCTGATTTTGCGGTGCTTATGCCGGGGCTTTCGGAGTATGCGCCCCTTGTGCCCGGGATTTTTCAAAGATACGGGGTTCCTTATAATCTTGACCTTGATCAGAAGTGTGTAAATGACCCCCTTGTCACATTGCTTGAAAGCGTCCTTGATATAGTTCTTTTTGACTTCTCATACTCTTCGGTGATGAAGTACTTAAGGTCATCGCTTACCGGTGTTTCGAAAGATAATGCCGACCTCTTTGACAGCTATCTCTTTTCCACAGGCATACGCGGTCACAGAAAATATGAGAGTGGCTTCACACTTCTGCCGGATGGCTTTTCAGCTGATGCTCTCGTGACAGTGAATTCTGTCCGTGAAAAAATAATGAAGCCCCTAGGCTCCTTCTTTTCATCGATGAAGAAAAAGGATAATAGCGTAAGGGATCACTGTGCATTTCTTTATGCTCTTCTTTCCGAACTTCAAGTTGAGGAGTCGCTTTGGGAGATCAAGGAGGAAGCGGATGAAGAAGGTGATACGCTGCGTTCCCAGGAACTCGAAAAGATCTACCCTTATATCATAGATTATCTTGACAGGATGGTAGAGCTTTTGGGTGATGAGAAGGTGTCTCTTGAAAGGTTTAAAGATTTCCTCGAACTCGGGATATCAGAGATCACTCTTTTCTCACTTCCGTTTTCCAGTGATTGTGTCACCGTGGGAGATCTTGAGAGGACCAGGGTTGAGAACATAAAGGTTCTGTTTCTTTGCGGTGCGGATGATTCTGAGATCCCCGGTAATCTTTCGAACGGAGGCGTCATCTCCGAAACGGAAAGAGAGGGACTTCTTTCCCTTGATCTTGAGGTCGCCCCGTCAGGAAGGCAGAGAGCCTTCATTCAGAGGTTTTATCTTTATCTTGCGCTTTCCAAACCAGCGGAAAGGCTCTTTTTATCCTGCTCATCCCATGATATGAAGGGTGATATGAAACGACCTTCTTACCTGATAAGTGAAGTGAAGGGGCTCTTTCCGGAAAGAAAAGAGTCTTTTGGGAAGAAGGTTATCACAGAACTTCCATTTGAACTTAAGGCGGTATCGGATGTCACACTCTTTGATCATCTGTCAGAAGCTTTGATGAGGGTAATGGAGGGTGAGACGGATGAGAAGGAAGTAAAAGTGCTTTCAAATGCCATCCCTTATTATCTTCACATTGATGAAAAGAGGGCGAGGAATCTCCTTGACCGCTTTGAGGGCATACACGAGGAGCATGTCATATCACGTGAGACGATGCAGAAAACCCACTGTGGCTTGATAGCAGGAAGCGTCTCAAATCTGGCACGTTATGAAAGCTGCCCTTATTCCTACTTCTTGAGATATGAGCTTTCTCTGAAGGAAAACAGCTTTTATGACATAAGCAGCGCCGATATCGGCACATTTTACCATGCAGTGCTATCAACCTATTCAAAGATGCTCCTTACAGACAGGGGAACATTTTTTGGTATTTCATTGGAAGAGCAGCAAAGGGTTTTTGAAAAAGCCTTTGAAAAAGAAGTACTCCGCATGAAAAAGGCAAGGGATCTTGACCGGCCCCCGGTCCTCCATATGATGAAAAATATTGAAAGGACGCTTCGAAAAACCATAGAGGCTCTTCATTTTCAGATAGGGCGCGGCAGGTATGAGCCGGGATTTTTCGAGCAGAGCCTTGACGCGGCAAAGGATGAGATCCTCCTTTCCGATGGGACCAAACTTTTGATGAAGGGCTCAATAGACAGGATAGATGTATATGAGACAAACGATAAGATGTTCATTCGGGTCATAGATTATAAATCCTCTGA
>OMRF01000297.1 GCA_900313435.1 uncultured Lachnospiraceae bacterium
TATCGCGAAGTACAACCAGCTCATGAGGATAGAGGAAGAGCTTGGCGATGTAGCGCAGTACAGAGGAAAAGAATCCTTCTACAACGTAAAGCTTTGATGTGAAGGTTTGATGAAAGGCGGGGGGACGCGTATGCGTTCCCTCGCGATTTTTTAGGACCGGTTTTAACGAAAGGAGAAAACGCAATGGCCAAATTTGAACAGATCAAGCTTAACTACGGCGCAGGAGATTACGCTCCGGTGATCAACCAGGAGACCATCGAGACCCACCACGGAAAGCATCACAAGACCTACACCGACACACTGAATAAACTCGTTGAGGAGAATAATATCGAGTGCTCATCCATCGAGGATCTTCTTTCAAACCTTGACAGGATAGGAGACGAGAGCGTAAGGACTGCCGTAAGGAATAATGGCGGCGGCTTCTATAACCACAATCTTTATTTTGAGACCCTCGCTCCCAAAGACAAGGCAAAGCATTCTCCGGAGGGTGAACTCCTTTCAAAGATCGACGAAGCCTTTGGCTCATTTGATGAATTAAAGGCAAAGCTCAAAGCTCTTGCCCTTGGGCAGTTCGGCTCCGGCTGGGCGTTTCTTTCTGTGACGCCTGAGGGAAAACTGGTTGCGACGAAATCCCCCAATCAGGACAATCCTTTTTCAGAGAAGAGCGGCAATAAGCCCATAGCCTGCATCGATGTCTGGGAGCATGCTTATTATCTTGATTACAAGAATCTTCGCGCGGCATATGTTGACGCACTCTTTGATATCATTGACTGGGGTGTTGTTGAGAGAAAGTATGAGGAAGCGAAGTAAGATTCGCTTCGCTCAAAATGACTATGAAAAAAGGTAAGGTCTTATGACCTTACCTTTTCTTTTGGAAGATTTTCCATCACCATATTTTCAAGCTTCTTTGACTCCACAGGCTTTGTGAGATAGCCCGTAAAGCCTTCCTTCATATACATTCTGTCGGCGCCGGATATGGCATTTGCGGTGAGGGCGATGAATGGCGTGTCTGCGTTTGGATTGTCCGGATCATCTTTTATCATGTGCATGGTCTCGATCCCGTCAGGAGCCGGCATCATATGATCCATGAAGATGATGTCGTATTTTTTCTCGCGGCTCATGGCAAAGGCTTCGTTTCCTCCGGAAGCTGTCTCTATCTGTATCCCGGTCTTCTTCAAAAGCCCCTTGAATACGGAGAGGTTCATCTCGTTGTCGTCGACAGCCAGCACCAGCGCATCGGAAGCCGTGAACACGGCATTGTAGGAGGCCCGGCTCTTTATCGCGGCCTGTCCTGCCTCATAATCGGTGATGGGACCCATAGCGGCGCGGTCGACTATCCTCTGGGGAATAGTTACGGTAAAGGTCGAACCCTCGCCATAGACAGAGGAGACCTCGATGTTTCCGTCCATCTCGTTCACAAGGCTCTTCGTGATCGCAAGACCGAGCCCCGTTCCTTCTATCTTTCTCGTTTTTTCTTCGTCAAGTCTTTCAAAGCCGTCGAAGATCATTCCGATATCTTCGGACCTTATTCCGATACCTGTGTCTTTCACGCAGATGATGAGATCAACCTTCCCAATCCCGTGCCTGATACCTCCTGCTGTGAAGGTGATGGTCCCTTCATTCGTATATTTGACCGCGTTTGTAAGGAGATTAACTATGATCTGCTTGATGCGGACATCATCACCGAAGAGGACCTTCGGTATGTTTTCGTCTATGTCGGTTTCGAGAGAGAGACCCTTTTCACCAGTCCGCTCGGTAAGCAGCGACAGAGAGTCGCAGATCAGCTTCGCGGATTCGTAATTTGTAAGGTGGAGTGAGAATTTTCCCGATCTGATCTTTGAAAAATCGAGGATGTCATTGACCAGGGAAAGGAGCATCTTTCCGGCGGTATCGATATCCTTTGAATAGGAGAGGGTGGAGGGCTCGTTTGACTCGCGGCCGATGAGCTCGTTCATTCCGAGGATAGTGTTGATAGGTGTCCTGATCTCGTGGCTCATCGAGGCAAGGAAGGAATCCTTCGCATGGTTTGCCTTGACGGCTTCTTCCTCGGCAAGCCGAAGTTTCTCGTTCTGATCCTGGATAGAGTGCAGGAAATTCCGTTCCGCGGTAATGTCAAAGAGCTCAAGTATGTAGCCTCCGGCAAGGAAGCCTCCCTCAAGGAAATTTAATTCTGCCCGAAAGACTCTGTCTTCCACTTCTACAGAGGCGATCTTGATCTTTGGATTGTTACGGTCTACTTCCTCCGTTCTTTTCAGAAGATTTAAGATAGTAGGATGGGCGTCCATGGACAGGGGGACATCGATCTTCTGCGCGAGAAGCTCCGGAAAGACCTGCTTTGCGAGGGCACTTGCGCCTATGAAGTTAAGCTTTTTGTCCACAACGATATAGGCGTATTCCTTCATACGGTCCCAGGCATGAAGGACGTTCGAGGTCATATCGTACATGTCTATCCTCTGGTATATGACGAGGAGTAGGAGTTCTGTGAGAAGATAGGTCACCGGTACGATCTCGACCTGAATGCGGAGCAGTCTCTCAAGTAAGTAGCCTGCGGCATTCAAAAAAAGTATCACGGTAAGGAGGGTCATTGTCTTCCAGGAGGTCTTGTTCTTCCGGAGGAATGAGATGATAAGGAGTGCCACCAGCGCCGTGATATAGATGACCAACATCATAATGTAGAGATGGTGACCGGGGCCGTAGGTCTTTACGAGGTGGGTGATACCATATTCATCCGTTGCTATATCGATGGACTTATAAAATATGTCCGTGAAGCCTGATGTCAGGACAAGCACCATGATAAAACCGGAAAAGAGTGCTAAAGGAAGCCTCACATAGGCAGGGATGTTCACTCCGGAAAGATCCGCGCAGATCATGAAGCAGACAAAGGGAAAGAAGCAGCCGCCTACATAGGCCATGTCATTTGCGAGTATGGCAAAGCCGCGGTCTATGGCTATGGGAAGTCCGAGATAACCTAAGTTTGCTATGGCAATCAGGGCGTAGGCTGTGACATGGTAGCCGTAGCTCCGCCTTTTTCGATAAAGAAAAACACCGAAATTAAAGAAGGCGAAGACGGTACAGAGTATATAATAAATTACTGTTGTGTAATAAACCATTTGGCGATCTCCTAAAAACAAACAACCATAGAATTATATCATATACATATTATAGAGAAAAGTCGCTTGCGAACCATA
>OMRF01000070.1 GCA_900313435.1 uncultured Lachnospiraceae bacterium
TAATTGATATAAGACAGTAAAAGACAATGGGGAAGGTTCTACTGTCTTACAACGATTATACTTTGAGAAATAGTGTTGTTGCAATGTAACCAACAAGGTTTGGAAGTGGTATAGAGTTTAATGCTACTGATATAGATTATTTCTACGTTTCCATATTTCAGATACACGGGCTATTGCAGAAATATCTGAAAATGGAGAATACTATCTTTTAAAATAAGATATTATCTATATGATTACTATGATTGGGATAAAAATGCAGGACAGATAGGTTTAGTATCGGATCCATAGATGTAATCTGAAGCAAATGGCGTAAAAATGGCGTAAAATGCCAAATTTGGCAAAAATAAAGAGTTAACAAAGTCCTGTGAAGCCCATGAATAGGGGCTTCACAGAAAATTCACAAAATTGTTAGCACTCACTCTTGAAAATATTTTGGTGTGATCCGTCTGATGTTGACAAATCCCGTAAAGCAATAAAATCAAGGCTTTGCGGGATTTTTACTTTTCGTCTGAGATCGTCAGAAATCGTCAAAATTTTCGCAAATGGTGTAAAATTTGGTGTAAAAAGTATTATGAAGATTTGCTGGAAATATAAATAAAGTATAAAATCCGCTTTCAAAGTCTACCAATGAAAGCAGACTTTGAGTAGTCTTTTATAATTCTCTGACGGCTAGACCAGAGAAGTGCTAACAGCGTACGGATCGGATGTGGATATCTGACGCAAACGGATCGGGAATCGTTTGAAGATCCATAAATGCTGAAAAACATTGACATTAGTGGGGGATTTCTATATTGTAAAATATGAGAAGTGTATCTACTTAATGGGGGTGACGTCTTGATTTGCGTACACTATAATCAGACAGACAGCGTAACTACATTACATATCAGCAATCATAAAGCATATCCACGTGGAGTCTGATCCGGTGGATGCGCTTTTTGGTTTTTCATCATACGAAAGGATCCTTAATATATGGCAGAAAAATCGATATTTCGTAAAAAAAGCCTTGAAAGAGTTACATCCCCCGAGCAGCTTGACGACTATATCAAAGTGACCACACCTTCTGTGTGGATGATAATGTTTGCAACGCTGCTTCTTATCGCTGGGACTTTTTTCTGGGCCGTGTTCGGAAAGATACAGGTCAATACTGAAAACGGAGTAAAGGAAGTGGCACCGATAAGTTATGTCATCAAATAAGAAGAACAGGATTAAACAGCCGGTGACAAATGGCATAGCAAAGGTTCCCGTCGTTATGCAGATGGAGGCGCTTGAGTGCGGTGCGGCGAGCCTTACCATGGTCATGGCTTATTATGGGAAATGGGTCCCCCTTGAGCAGGTCCGGGAGGACTGTGGTGTTTCACGCGACGGATCCAAGGCCGGAAACATCGCAAGGGCTGCAAGGACATATGGTTTTAATGCCACAGGATATAGGTTCGAACCGGAGCAGCTTAAAAAACAGGCCAAATTTCCGTGCATCATACACTGGGAATTCAATCATTTTGTCGTTTTATGCGGCTTCAAAAAAGGGAAGGTGTACATCAACGACCCCGCAAGGGGTGATGTCATCATAACCGAGAAGGAGTTTGACGAAGCCTTTACCGGTGTTACAGTAGTCATCACTCCGGGCGAAGGATATGAGCCCTCCGGAAAACCCAAGAGCATGATCGCATTTGCTAAAAAGCGCATGATCGGAGCCGGATCGGCAACCGCATTTGTTGCGATAACAACGTCAGTCACATCAATATGTGCCATTGCTTTGGCAGGTTTTTCCAGGTTCTTCATGGATGAACTGCTTCCCGGAAGAAATCCTTCACTTGTCGGCGGCTTTATGGCCGCGCTTATAATACTTACCATTGTACAGATCGTTGCGGCATGGATCACTGCGCTTTATTCATTCCGGATAAGCGGTAAGTTTGCCGCTGTCGGAAATGCTGCATATTTCTGGCATGTCCTGCAACTTCCCATGAGTTTTTTTTCACAGCGTATGGCAGGTGATATAGAACAAAGACGTCAGGCCAACGCAAACATAGCAAGTATTCTTGTCAATACATTTGCTCCCCTTGTTATAAATACAGCGATGTTGATCTTTTACCTCGGTGTGATGCTGTCGTATTCGGTTGCGATGACGGCGATAGGCATCGTTGCCATAGCGGTGAATGTTTTTGTGGCATATTTTGTCAGCGCAAAAAGGAACAATATCACCCGTGTCATGATGCGCGACGAAAGTAAGCTGTATTCACAGACAGTATCAGGCATAGAGATGATAGAGACTATCAAATCAAGCGGTGCCGAGAACGGATTCTTTACCAAATGGTCCGGATATGAGGCGAGCGTTAACAGCCAGCGCGTTAAGTTTGCCGGGATAGATGCAAGACTCGGAAATGTACCTGTGATCGTCATGGAACTTGTTAACGATATCGTGCTCCTTATGGGAGTTTACCTTATGATAAAGGGCGAGTTCACATCTGGTATGGTACTCGCATTTCAGGGATTTCTTGTGCAGTTCCTGCTGCCGGCGCAATCACTCATAGAAGCGGGTCAGGGTCTTCAGGAAATGCGTACGCAGATGGAACGTATCGATGATGTCATGGAATATCCGAAAGATGCGGTACTTGAGCATGCCGATTCTTCGGACGGTGAGGAAAAAACTTTTTCGAACAAATTGTCAGGTAAGCTCGAGCTTAAGAATGTGACATTCGGTTATTCGAAGCTTTCACCGCCGCTTATCGAGAACTTTAACCTTACACTCGAGATAGGAAAGAGCGTTGCTTTCGTAGGCGGGAGCGGATGCGGGAAGAGTACACTTTCGCGCCTTATATCAGGCCTGTACCGTCCGTGGGAGGGAGAGATCCTGTTTGACGGCAAACCGGTGGGCGAGATAGACAGGGACCTGTTTACAAGCTCTGTGGCGGTTGTAAATCAGGACATCATACTGTTCGAGGATACTATAGCGAACAATATCAAAATGTGGGACAACTCCATCGAGGATTTCGCGATGATACTTGCGGCAAGGGACGCACATGTTCATGAGGATATCATGAAGAGGGACGGAGGCTACTCGTATAAGATTCGTGATGGCGGACTTGATTTTTCGGGAGGACAACGTCAGAGGATCGAGATAGCACGTGTCCTTGCGCAGGATCCGACGATCATGATAATGGATGAGGCCACAAGCGCACTTGATGCTCAGACGGAGTATGATGTCGTCTCATCAATAAAAGAAAGAGGTATCACAACGATAGTCGTGGCACACAGGCTCTCAACGATAAGAGACTGTGACGAGATAATAGTGCTTGATAAAGGTAAGATCAGTGAGCGCGGGACACATGACGAACTCATAGCTATGGATGGCCTTTACGCGAAGCTTTTGACAAGCGAATAGAGACATTTGGGAGATAAGATGGCAAGCTGGTTCGAGGAGCAGATAGAGCTTCGTAAACAAAACGATATAGAAGCATTTGAGGATTCGTGCCTTAAGATCGCGGGTTCAGTCATGGGGCTGAAATTGTCTGCCGCACTGCAGAATGAACGAGAACAGGCAACGGATGCAATAGGATCGATCCTTAAATACTATCACATAAAGGTCAGGGAAGTTCCCGAAAGACTGCAGTCAATCGAGGAAGTTCTTGAGTATCTTCTTCGTCCTTATGGCGTCATGACAAGGCAGGTAGTACTTCGCGAGGGTTGGAGAAAAGACGCTTCGGGTGCTATGCTGACAACCTTTGCTGATGACGGCAAGCCTGTAGCACTTATCCCTGCAGGGGCAAACGCCTATAAATATGCAGATCCGGAAACGGGTATGATGACAAAGGTCACAGCAGCTTCGGAAAAGCTCTTCAGCGGCGAGGCATTTGCTTTTTATAAAGCATTCCCTACAAGAGCGATGACTATGAAGGATCTGTACGGATACATCTTCTCTAACCTTGACAGGGGCGGTGTATGTGGCTACTTCGGTTTTGCGCTTATCGCGACCTGTGTCGGAATGCTGATCCCATGGATAAACAGGCTGCTGTTCACGGATATCGTGGCGATGAGGAGTGTATCCGCATTTATTGCGATAGCGGTATTTCTCATATGTGCATCGCTTTCAAGCCTTCTGTTCGGAACGATACAGGGACTGTTCCTTCACAGGCTGACGCAGAAGTTAAAGCTAAGCATCGAGTCAGCAACGATGATGAGGATCCTGACGCTTCCGAGTTCATTCTTTACAAAATACACTTCGGGTGATCTTGCACAACGCGTCAGCAACATGAGTATCCTCATATACGAGATACTTAACATGGTCATGACATGTTTTACGACTGCGCTGTTCTCGTTCCTCTATATCTTCCAGATAAGATCGTTCGCACCTGCACTTGCGGCCCCTGCTTTTCTTGTGGCAGCGCTTCAGATGATAACGCTGGTCGCTGCCCTTGTCATAAGATCAAGGTTAAACATGACGCAGATGGAGCTTGTCGCAAAAGAGAGTGGACTGTCCTATTCGCTTATCTCCGGTATCGAGAAAATCAAACTCTCCGGTGCCGAGCGTCGCGCATTTTCCAAGTGGGCTAATGCATATGCCACGCAGTCAAAGTATATGTATGATCCGCCGATGTTCGTGAAGGTATTCCCGGCGATCATAACGGCGATATCCCTTACAGGGACGATCATCATATATTATCAAGCGATAAAAACTCATGTGGATGTTGCCCAGTACTATGCGTTCAACGCTGCTTTTGCAATCGTATGCGGGGCAATTAAGACGCTCGTTCCGATGATAGAGCCCGCGGCAAGGATAGTACCGACATTTGAACTGCTTCGACCGGTGATCGAGACGGCACCCGAGATAGCCGAGGACAAACCGGTGATAGAAAAGCTCTCCGGCGGTATTGAACTTAATAATGTTACATTCCGCTACAGTGAGGACATGCCTCCGGTGCTCGATGATCTTAGCCTTAGGATAAAGCCGGGACAGTATGTGGCGATAACGGGTAAGAGCGGATGCGGCAAGAGTACGCTTATGCGCGTTATGCTCGGGTTTGAGAAGCCGCAGAAGGGTGCGGTCTATTATGACGGGCGGGACCTTAACAGGATCGATCTGAAGTCCTTAAGGTCCAAGATCGGAACCGTCATGCAGAACATGTCGCTTTTTATGGGAGATATATATTCGAACATTGTCATCTCCGCCCCGCAGCTGACACTTGATGATGCCTGGGAAGCGGCTGAAATGGCAGGTGTAGCCGAAGATATCAGGCAGATGCCGATGAATATGTTCACTATCATAGGAGAAGGCAGTGGCGGCATATCGGGTGGACAGAAACAGCGCCTTATGATAGCACGTGCCATCGCCCCGAAGCCGAAGATCTTAATGTTTGATGAGGCAACAAGTGCACTTGACAATATAACGCAGAAGCAGGTATCTGATTCACTCGATGGCCTCAAGTGTACAAGGATCGTGATAGCACACAGACTGTCCACAATAAAGAACTGTGACAGGATCATCGTTCTTGATAAAGGAAAGATCGTGGAAGACGGAACCTATGACGAGCTGATCGCCGGGAACGGTTTCTTTGCCGAACTCGTGTCGCGCCAGCAGGTGGAGCGTAAGAATTGATAAGCCGGAGAAAAGACCATTTGAGGAAGTATATTCACGGCAGAGCGGTTATAGAAACTCTTGCCGATACATACAGGCAGTTATTTGTATCCCCCGGACCCGGCGGGAAGGAAAAGTACCTTGATATCGTTGAAAGAGGAAATGAGCCGGAAGCAAGAAATCTTTCCCACTTTATCAAAAGTAATGAAGACAGTATGACTACGGAAGAGACACCGGCAGGAGCCGTAACGGTCATAACGCTTTCAAAACGCGAGGATTTTGTGACTTTCCTTCGTATCATGGCTAACCGCTGTGAGGAAACGGATATCCCCGATACGCAGGGCGCATCCATTATTAACGGGGTCATCAACCGGCGGAAGATCGAGCAGCATATGGAGGGATTTTCGGGATCCGAATATGATGAAGAGTTCAGGAGATTTACATCGGAAAGGCGCAACTTTAAGGATGCACTGATAGTGCTTTCTGTAGGCCCGTATAGCGCAATACCGGCGAAAATGATGGGCGTTTCTGATGAGGAATGGATCATTCTTTCGCATAAGATCAGGAAATACCACGAGTGTACGCATTTTATATGCAGAAACCTGTATCCCGATAAAAAGGATGCCATATGGGATGAGCTCGTGGCTGATGCGGTAGGGATCGTGGCAGCGTTTGGAAAGTATAACGCCGATATGGAAAAGATGTTCCTTGGGATAGACGGAAATATATATACCGGCGGACGTCTTGAGAACTATACAGTCGTTGATGCGCCTCTGACCGAAAGGATCTGCTGTGTACTTGATCGTTTTTCAGAGATCGCAGGTAAAGATACATCATGGTTACCATATGAACTTGCAATAAAGCTTGAGGATACAAAAGAAGAACTCTGGGATAAAAAATAACGAGGGAATCCCTATTATTCGTTTTCCGACTCCAAGTTTACGCTGCCTTTTTCATAAATCCTGTTGAACTTTCCGGATTGATGCGTATAATATTATGTAGGAATCAATTGCTTGAAACAAAAACTCTCAGCAGTTTGTAAATGGTAAAAAAGGAGGAAAACACATGAACGAGAATCTGAAGAAATTCCTTGAGGAAGCAAGCAAAAATGAGGAACTGAAAA
>OMRF01000012.1 GCA_900313435.1 uncultured Lachnospiraceae bacterium
GGTAACTTTGCGCCGCAGGGGATAAAGGTCGTTGTCATGACCGTCATCCGGCGGTCACGCTCGTTTTCGATGGTACGGCTCGCCATAATTCCGGGCACACCGCAGCCGACACCGACAAGCATCGGGATAAAGGATTTGCCGGACAGGCCGAAGCGCCGGAATATCCTATCCAGAACGAACGCGATCCTTGCCATATAACCACAGCCCTCAAGAAATGCCAGCATCAGGAAAAGCAACAGCATCTGCGGAAGGAAGCCGATCACCGCGCCGACACCGGCTATGATGCCGTCCAGTATCAGGCTCTTCAGCCACTCGGCAGCACCGGCATTGTCAAGCCCCTGCTCCACCAGAGCGGGAATCCCGGGAACCCAGATGCCGTAATCTGCAGGATCGGGCTCTTCGCCGATGGTTTCTATCGTCAGCTTCGCTTCTTCGTAATCCTCTAATGTTGCTACTTCTTCAGTCACTTCCAGCGTTTCCTCATCTAATGTGGTATAGGTGAAATCGCCGGTCGGAGCAGTGCCGTTCTCTTCCACATAGACATCATATCCATCCACAATGAGTGAAGCATCTGCGTAGGCTTCCGACACTTCCGCGTATCCGCCGTCATTGCCGAAGAGATGGAACCCGTCGCCAAAGAGATTGTCATTCACCCAATCCGTTATCGGTGTTCCGACAGCGACCATGGCGACCCAGTATACCAAAAATATGATCCCGAAAAAGATCGGAAGTCCCAGCCACCGGTTCGTGACTACCTTATCGATCTTATCGGAAGTAGAAAGCTTCCCTGCATTTTTCTTCTTGTAGCAGGACTTGATCACCTCTGCGATGTAGACATACCGCTCGTTCGTGATAATGCTCTCGGAATCGTCGTCCAGTTCTTTTTCCGCCGCCTTGATATCGTGTTCAATGTGTTCCATCTTGTCTTTGGGGATGTTCATCTGTTCAAGGACTTTGTCATCCCGTTCAAAGATCTTGATGGCATACCACCTCTGCTGCTCCTCCGGCATATCATGGACGACCGCTTCTTCAATGTGAGCGATCGCATGCTCCACCGGTCCGGAAAAGGTATGGAGCGGTATCGTCTTTCCGTTTTTGGCTGCTTTGATCGCTTCTTCCGCAGCGTCCATGACGCCGTCACCCTTCAACGCGGAGATGCTCATCACTTTACAGCCAAGGTGGCGGGAGAGCTCTTCGATATTGATCTTGTCGCCGTTCTTTTTTACAACGTCCATCATGTTAACGGCAACGACGACCGGGATCCCAAGCTCCACAAGCTGTGTGGTCAGATAAAGATTACGCTCCAGATTTGTGCCGTCTATGATATTTAAGATCGCATCCGGACGCTCCTTGATAAGATAATTTCTTGCCACGACTTCTTCCATAGTATAAGGGGAAAGGGAATAAATACCCGGAAGATCCATGATCTTTACATCCGAATGCTTTTTCAGCTTCCCTTCTTTTTTCTCCACCGTTACGCCCGGCCAGTTCCCGACAAACTGATTCGAACCGGTCAGAGCATTGAACAGCGTTGTTTTTCCGCTGTTTGGATTTCCTGCAAGTGCAATACAGATGCCCATCGTTTATGCCTCCTTCACATCTTCCACTTCGATCATCTCAGCATCCGCCTTTCGAAGTGAAAGCTCGTAATTTCTTACCGTAACTTCGATCGGGTCTCCCAAAGGCGCCACTTTCCGCACATAAACGGACGTGTTTTTCGTGATCCCCATATCCATGATCCTACGCTTCACCGCTCCCTCGCCATGGAGCTTTACGACCGTAACCGTTTCTCCGATCTTCACATCTCTTAGTGTTTTCACCGGTTCTTCCTCCTAAACCATAATCTTTCTTGCCAGTTCATCGCTGATCGCCACCCGGCTTTCCTTAACCTTTACGATCAGATTTTCCCCAAGGGAATTGATCACGCTTACTTCTCCCCCGACGTTAAAGCCAAGGTTCTCCAGGTGTTTTTTGACCTCCGGACTCCCGCCGATCTTACGGATGATCTGAGGGGCTTCTTTTTCTGCGTAGATCAGAGGCATCATCGATCTCCTCCTTCTTGATGATTATTAGCATGTGCTAACCACATGCCGTAAAAAAAAGTTAGACTTCCCTAACCGGCAACAAGTATAATTAGCCTATGCTAATTTGTCAAGGTGAATTTTTTCTTCTATTCAATGGTTATCGGTTGAACTGCCAGTAAAATTCTGATACGCTGATGTAAACAGGGGGAATTTATCATGGTGCTTCAAGAATCCGGAGAAATGTATTTAGAGACGATCTACGTATTGTCACAGACATCGAGCGCCGTCCGCGGCATTGATATCGCTGACCATCTGGGGTATTCCAAGCCTTCCGTAAGCCGCGCTATGGGGCTTCTTAAAGATGAAGGGCTGGTAAAAAAGACCGATGATGGCTTTTTCAAATTGACCCAGGCCGGCGAGATCCTTGCGAAACGCATCTACGAACGTCACACGGTGCTCACGCAGGTACTGATCAGCCTTGGAGTGGACGAAGAGACCGCTGCCGAAGACGCCTGCCGCATCGAGCACTACATCAGCGACAAAACTTTCGATGCGATCAAGGCGCATATCAAACAGCATAATGGAGGCTAGATTTTGGACCCCCGGGACAGTCCCGGGGGTCCAAAACTATATCAGCCGTCTCCCCCTTGATCACTTCCATAAGGTCCGTCGGCGATAGTTCTATCTGAAACCCAAGTTTTCCGGCGCTGACAAAGATATGCCCGTAATTCGCTGCCGTTTCATGCAGAAATGTTTGAAACGGCTTTTTCATTCCTATCGGCGAGCATCCTCCATGCACATACCCTGTAAGAGGCAGGAGATCTTTTTGCTTTATCATGCTGATCGCCTTCTCTCCGGAAGCTTTTGCCGCTTTTTTAAGGTCCAGTTCCCCTTTTACGGGAACCACAAAAACATAATATGCCCCGCTCTTTCCCTGTGTTACAAGTGTTTTAAAAACTTTATCCGGATCCTCACCCAGTATTTTGGCGATCTCTTCTCCGCTCATCGAAGGATCCTGCTCGTATGTGTGAAGCACATATGAAATCTTCTTTGCGTCCAGTACACGGCAGACATTTGTTTTTTCTTCTTTTTTCATTTTTTCTTTTCCATCACTTTCATGTATAATAAATTATCAAATGCAGTCTGTTCAGTAAAGGAATCCATATATATGCAAAACGCACTCAACATTTTCGTTGTTTTTATGATCCTCGTTGTCATCCTTGGCATCATCAACGAACGTTTTACCCATCTTACCTACGAGATCTCGCTCATGCTCTTTTCGATGATCGTCGGTGTGATCGGGCTTCTGATCGAAGTGTTCACTCCGAACGCCCCGATGACAAATCTGATCGGGACCATACGAAGTTTCAATCTGGAAACCTTCCTGATGAACGGGGTGCTGTGTTTCATGCTCTTTTCCGGCTCCTGCCATTTGAAATTACATGATTTCAAGGAACAAGCCCGGGCTGTCACTGTTCTTTCCATCGTCGCGACCTTTCTCGGAGCTGTCTTTTACGGCGCGCTCTTTTACGGCGCCTCCTGCCTGCTGGGACTCGGTTTCTCGATTCCGGTCTGTCTGATGTTCGGCAGCATCGTCGCTCCGACCGACCCCATTGCGGCTACCAGTATTCTGAACAAATTCGGGCTCCCCAAAAAGATCAGTTTCCTGATCGAAGGAGAATCCCTCTTAAACGACGGTGTCGGCGTTGCGCTCTTTGTCTGCTTCTCCGGCATGGTCAAAGCGGGCTCATCCAATGAAAATTTCTTCCTCGTGATGGGAAGGGAACTCTTCGGCGCCATCGCGGTCGGTGTCGTGATCAGCCTTGTCTGCTACCCCATTTTTGCAAAAACAAAAGACGCCTCAAGAAAGGTCTTTACCAGTCTTCTGGCGGTATCTGCGTCCTATCTGATCTGTGAAAATCTGGATTTTTCCGGTGCCATCGCTTCGGTCGTGTGCGGTCTGCTGTTTTCTTTCTTCCGCGACAAGGTGGAAGCAACGAGCGACATGGAAGAAATTAAGAAATACGACAATTTCTGGGACATTCTGGACAGTCTCTTGAATTCCATCCTCTATGTTGTCCTTGGCTTAAGTTTCGTCTTCATCCTGCAGATGCCGCAGATGGTGATCATTTCCCTGATCGCCATCGTCGCGAATCTCATCGCAAGGGGCGGAAGCGTGGGTGTCTGCACCTTTCTCATGGGCAAGATCCCGGACGGCTATAACCGGCGCGGTTTTACCGTACTTCTGACCTGGGGCGGCCTAAGGGGAGGACTCTGTCTCGCCCTTGCCATGAGTACTGCGAACATGGTCGACTTCAGAACATACCATATCATTCTGGGCGCCACCTGCGCCATCGTGTTCTTCACCACGATCGTTCAGGGACTGACCATGAAGAAGGTCTATCGGCAGATTGAAAAACACCTGCCGGAGAATGCCGCAAGACAAGCGGCTTCATGAACTGAAGAGGCTCATCCTTTGTATCTGAAAACAAGTGTTGTCATATCGTCAAACTGAGGCGCATCCTTCACGAATTCTGCGACAGACGAACGGACTGCAGCATCTATATCCTCCACAGAAGCCGTGATGTCTTTATTCAGGGCTTCTATCATCCTTTCTTCCCTGAACAGTTTCTCATCCGCATTTGTGGCTTCGGTAATACCGTCGGTATACTGGAACAGGATGTCTCCCGGGGCAAGTTCAAAGGATCCTGCGGTAAATTTGGTACCGCTAAACGCTGCAACATAGGGGCCGTGTACGTCTTTGTATAACTTAAAGCCTTCCTTTCCACTGCATATGGCAGGATATTCGTGTCCGGCGTTCACATAGTCCACATGTCCGGTAGTTAAATTCACCACACCAAGCCAGACAGTGACGAACATCATCTCGTCATTTTCCCTGCAGAGTTCGTTATTTACTTCGCTTACCGCCTTCGCCACATCATTCCCGTGCTTTTCGACGCTGTGCCTGAGCTTGTCCTTTGCCATGACCATGAACATTGCGGCAGGTATGCCTTTCCCCGATACATCCGCCACGACAAGGGCCAGATGGTCATCGTCAATAAGAAAGAAATCATAGAAATCTCCGCCGACCTCCTTGGCAGTGACCATGCATGCATACAGCTCAAACTCTTCTCTGTCCGGAAACGGCGGAAATTCCCGGGGAAGGAATGAGGTCTGGATCAAGGCTGCCACGGCAAGTTCCTTATCGATCCTCTCCCCTGCCTCTTTGATCAGACCTTTTAAGCTGTCAACCATATAGTTGATTCCGCCGGAAAGCTTGTCAAACTCAATGGAATCCCTGAAATCCGCCTTTTCCTCAAGATCCCCTTCCGTAATTTTGGACAGGGAATTGTCAAGACTTATGACCCCTTTAACCACATGCTTCTTGGTCAGCCTATGGATAAGGAGGAAAATGATCGCAAAAACTATGGCATAGTTTACAAGAAGTACGACCATGAAAGCGTTCCCAGTCTCCCATGCCTCCCTCACGGGGTATACCGCTACGATAATGTCATCTCCATCCGCAATCGCTCCGACATAAGAGCTGACACCGTAAACGGTATCCTTTGCAATCTTTCCGCTTCCAGCCAGTTCCTCAAGGTTCACATGTATATCCGGCTTCTCACCATTGTATTTTTCCGCAGGACTGCAGATTATCTCATTGTCCTTATCGATCAACAGAAAATA
>OMRF01000369.1 GCA_900313435.1 uncultured Lachnospiraceae bacterium
CTGATATGAGCACCCTCCGCAGGAATCAAAATGCATACATGCACTGTCACACTCAAGATGGGATCTTTCGAGCACCTCAAGCAGCATCCCCTCGCATGTGCCGTTTCTTTTCCTGGTCACGCGAAATCTTATCTTCTGTCCCGGAATGACATTTTTGACAATACATGTGCCGCCATCATCAGCAGACACATTAACTATCCCTTTATTGGGAAACTTTATCTTCTCAACGATCCCGGTATATTCCTGTCCTTTTTTCATATATGCTATTCTTCCTTTTCTGCAGGCCGCATATAACAATAGCCGGCTCAAGGCCGGCTATTCATACACGTATTTGTCAGATGACCGGACGACTATTTTTCATCATCCTCAAAGAAATCATCATCATCAAATTCCTCATCATCAAAGTCTTCTTCAAAATCTTCGAGGTAATCCGGCGTAAAGTAGCAGTACAGGCCGTAAATGACTGCCGCAACTACGATTATACCTACGACCGCTGCAATAATGAGGCCCCAGTTGAACTTCTTCTTCTCCTCAACAACAACTTCTTCTTTTCTGAAGAAATCAGGAACCGGAATATCCGGAATCTCTACACGCTTAACATCATCTATAAGACTCTTGGCCTTTGCCAGTCCCAATTCCTCCTGTGCCTTAACAACATCAAGGATTTTCTCAAGTCTGTCTATCTTACTCATACCCTACCCCTTTCTTAAAACCACGTGTTTATTTTATCATATCTTACGTAGCTTTGCAAAGCCCGCGAACATCTTTTTTACACCCGCACCGTCAAAATCAACGGACACTTCGTAATCCCTTGCGCCCTTTTCAACCGTAAGCACTGTCCCTGCTCCGAATTTCATATGCATGACCCTGTCCCCGGGGCCGTAATCAAGCGCAACAGATGTGATATCAGCGCCTTTTTTCAGGTCGGTAAATGCCGTAGCCTTAGCTATGAAAGGCTTGACGGCAGCAGCCCTCTTTGACGGGCTGACGGCAACAGGCCTTACCCTTGGAACACTTCCCGATGACGGCCTGTCATCGGACCGGACGGATGTACCTGACGACCTGCGCCCGCTTCCTCCTTCGATAAGTTCCTCCGGAATCTCCTTTACAAATCTCGAAACAGCATTATACTGTGTCTCTCCGCGTATCATCCTCGACTTTGCCGCCGACAGTGTGAGCGTATTCATCGCCCTTGTTATACCCACATAACAAAGCCTTCTCTCTTCCTCGATCTCCGAAGGATCATCTGCGCAGATCGACATGTATCCCGGAAAGAGTCCGTCCTCCATACCGGCAAGATAAACATTCGGAAACTCCAGCCCCTTGGCCGAATGAAGAGTCATAAGCATCACTCTGTCTGCATCCTGATCAACATCATCAATATCCGATACAAGCGCGATCTCTTCCAGAAGCGCCGACAGGGAAGGCTCGTCATTTTGTTCCTCAAAAGATATGACCTTGTTTATCAGTTCTCCTATGTTCTCTATCCTGTCATCTGCATCATCCGGATCCGACTCCTTCAGCATCTCCTCATAATGAGTCTGATCGACAACATCACGCACGAGTTCTTCAAGCGTGATGAACTCAAGCCTTGTCCTGAACACTTCTATAAGACTGACAAATTCACTGATCTTCTCTGCTGCCTTCCCACGCCCGAGTATCTCCTCGGCCCGTCTGCAGCAGTCATAAAAACCGGTCCCCTCTGCAGCTGCCCGGTCTGCGATCTTTGCTATAGTTGTCGCACCGATCCCGCGCTTCGGGACATTGATGATCCTGCGAACCGCAAGGTCATCCCTTCCGTTATCGATCGTCTTGAGATAGGCAAGTATATCCTTTATCTCTTTTCTCGAATAGAAGTTCACTCCTCCGACTATTGAATACGGCACACCGGCCATAATACATTTTTCTTCAAGGATACGTGACTGTGCGTTTGTACGGTACAGTACCGCATTATCGCGAAAATCACATGCTCCCGCTCTGCGGGCACGACATATCCTGTCAACTATCGTCTCAGCCTCATCATAAGCCGTATCCGAATATATGAACCGTATCATCTCCCCACGTCCCCTGTCGGTCCAGAGTGCCTTTTCCTTACGGGAGGAATTATTGGAGATCACAGCATTAGCCGCGTCAAGTATTGTCTGTGTGGATCTGTAGTTCTGTTCAAGCTTAACCACCTTCGCATCCGGGTATACCTTCTCGAAATCGAGTATGTTCCTGATATTCGCGCCACGGAATTTGTATATGGACTGATCATCATCCCCGACAACGCATATATTCCTGTTCCTGGCCGCAAGCAGTCTGATAAGTTCAAACTGGGCCGTGTTCGTATCCTGATATTCATCTACCATTATGTATAAAAAACGGTTCTGATAGTTCTCCAGTACCTCCGGAAACGCCTTGAACAGTTCTACCGTCTTCATGATCAGATCATCAAAATCAAGAGCATTGTTTTTGACCAGAGCCTTCTGATAACGCTCATATACCTTTACAAACAGCTCATCTGCATACCCGTCAGCATATGAGCTTTCATCCTCGGGTGTTGACAGTTCGTTCTTGCATCCTGATATCCTGTTCAGGAACGACTTCTCAGGATACTGTTTGGTGTCGATCGAAAGACTCTTGACCACTTCCTTCATTATCGATTTGGAGTCATCCGTATCATAAATGGTAAAATTGTTATCATATCCCAGCAGATCGATATGGCGCCTCAGGATCCTGACACATGTTGAGTGGAATGTCGCCACCCAGATACTCTCGCTTCCGTGTCCCACAAGCTTATCTATACGTTCACGCATCTCCTCGGCCGCCTTGTTCGTAAAGGTTATCGCAAGTATATTCCAGGGGCTGACATTTGCCTCATCTATAAGATATGCGGTACGGTTTGTAAGCACCCTGGTCTTGCCGGAACCTGCTCCCGCAAGTATCAGGACCGGACCGTCGATCTGCGATGCCGCTTCTTTTTGTTTATCATTAAGTATCTCGAGTACACTCATAGTACCGTCTCCTTCCTGGTTGCATTTGCATTTTTCGCTTTAACGTGTTAAAATTCAAACGCGTTAAAGTTTTAAAACGAAAGGGGCTAACTTATGAATCCAAAGATCAGAACCGCAGCTGTTGACTTCCTGTTTGATGCGATAATGGAACTGAAGAACAAAGAAGAGTGCTACATTTTCTTCGAAGATATATGTACCATCAACGAGCTGCTGTCACTGTCACAGCGATTTGAAGTGGCAAGTATGTTGCGCGACAAAAAAACATATCTGGAA
>OMRF01000219.1 GCA_900313435.1 uncultured Lachnospiraceae bacterium
AACCGCGACCCTTATTATGTCGCAGCCCATTTCTTCAAGCTCCTTTATCTGTGAGACCGTGGCTTTTACATCCTGCGTCCTGGTATTGCACATGGACTGGATCTTTATCCGCTCACCACCGCCTATCAAAACCCCGCCGATATCTACGGTCTTAGTCTCATGTCTCTTTTTCATATCACAACTGCCCTGTAGCAACCTTTACCACATCCGATATCATAACGACCACCATTAGAGCCATTAGCGCGATAAAGCCGGCTCCGTTCACGATCGCTTCCACCTTCCTCGGCACCTTCTTTCTTGAGATGGCTTCGATCAAAAGGAAGAGTAGCCGGCCCCCGTCAAGGGCGGGGATGGGGATAAGGTTCATCACGCCGAGGTTTGCAGAAAGCAGCACCGTGATATTAAAGAGGTTCATCACCACATAAAGCGCTCCGTCCGGCATGGAATCCTTCACGGTGTCACCTATCACCTTCACGATCCCCACAGGCCCGGACATGTCTTTGATCCCGACCTGTCCGGTCACAAGCATTCCAAGACTCTTGAAGGTCACCGTGATCTGGTACCGAAGCTCATAGAAGGCATTTCCTATGGTTTCTATGAAATTGAGCTTTTTTCTTTCCTCGGGACCGGTAACACCAAGAAGGTATCTCTGATCCGCCTCGGAGTACTTAGGTGTAAGCGTTGTCGTATATTCCTGCCCGTCCCGAAGGTAGGTCACCTCTACAGGCTTGTCCTTGTTAAAGAAGTTAAAGGCAGTTACCTCTTTGTAAAAATGGACATCATAATTATTAAGGGATATGATCCTGTCGCCTTCAGTGAGTCCGGCCTCCTCAGCGGGAAAATCCTCCGTGACATGCGATATCACGGGTTCTGAGATCCCCATCGTACCGATCATTATAGCTGCCAGGATAAATGCAAGAAGAAAATTGAATAAGGGACCGGCGGCGATTATAAGCGCCCTCTGCCAGATCGGTCTTTTCAGGAAGGACCTCTCATCATCGGTATCCTCTTCCTCGCCCTCCATCACGCAGGCGCCACCCAGAGGAAGCAGCCTTAAGCAGTAATCTGTCTCGCCCCTTTTAATGCCTATGAGTCTTGGTCCAAAGCCCAGGCAGAATTCATTTACCTTGACGCCGCAGCGCTTTGCTACAATGAAATGCCCCAATTCGTGAAAAAAGATAATGAATCCGAAGACCAGTATCGCGATTACGATAGTCATAAAAACCCTTTCCTTATACGTTCTTTTGTTGCTTCCCCGGTCTCTTCTATTTCAGAAAGCGTGGGAGAACAGATGAATTCAGTCTCATCAATCGCTCTTTCAATGATATCCGCGATCTCAAGGAAGCCGATCTTCCTTTCGAGGAAAAGCTTAACCGCCTCTTCATCCGCGGCATTAAAGGCTGTCGGCAGGTTCCCGCCGGCTCTTCCTACATCGATCGCGAGTTTCAGCCCCTTGAAAACAAGAGGATCCGGTTCCTCGAAGGTAAGCGCCCTGATCTCAAAAAGGTCAAGCTTCTTTCCTGAAAGCTCCTCCCGCGCAGGATAAGTGAGGGCGTACTGTATGGGAAGCCTCATATCCGGAGTGCCAAGCTGCGCCATGACAGCCCCGTCGGAAAACTGTACTGCCGAATGAAGGATCGACTGCCTGTGGACATGGACCTTTATATCATCGATCGGCACATCAAAAAGCCAATGCGCCTCCATTACCTCCAGCCCTTTATTTACCATACTGGCGGAATCTATCGTGACCTTAGCCCCCATATCCCAGTTTGGATTTTTAAGGGCATCATCGACCGTTACTTTCTTAAGATCATCTTTGCTCATCCCGAAAAATGGTCCGCCGGATGCTGTCAGTATGATCTTTTCTATCCTGTTTCCTTCATTCCCCTGAAGACTCTGGAAGATCGCGGAATGTTCGGAATCAACGGGAAGAATGGACACTCCGTATTCCTTCGCAAGAGGCATTATTATGTGTCCGGCGCAGACCAGAGTCTCTTTGTTTGCAAGGGCGATGTCCTTTTTTGCCTTTATCGCGGCAACTGTGGGCTTGATCCCCCTCATTCCGACTATGCCGGAAACGAGGATATCAGAGGATGAATAAGTCGAGACCTCTATAAGTCCTTCTTCTCCGAAGCTTATCTTTGGGATCTGACAGCCTGTGAGAAACTCCTTTAACTTCTCTGCATCCTCTTCCCTCTCAACCGAAACGACCGCAGGATGAAATTCCCTTATCTCATCAGCAAGGAGCGAGATATTCCTGCCGCAGGAAAGCGCTGCGACTGAAAAAAGATCAGGGTGTTCCCTTATGACTGAAAGCGTCTGGGTACCTATCGAACCGGTTGAGCCTATTATCGAAACGTTCTTCAAAGATTTGCGCTCCTTGAGAGAAATACGGCAAAGTAATAGATGATGGGAGCCGTGATGATAACGGAATCAAAGCGGTCAAGTATCCCTCCATGTCCCGGTATCAGCTTGCCGTAGTCCTTGATCCCGGTATGTCTCTTTATGGCGCTTGCCGCAAGATCTCCTATCATCGATATAAAGCCTCCCGCGCCGGCGGAGATCGAAAGGAATACTATTTCCGGAATCGCAAGATTCGCTTCATTCCTGAATATATAAAGATAGATGAAGGTAAGGATTATCGCACCTGCTATTCCTCCTATAGCGCCCTCCACCGACTTTTTGGGAGAAAGCTTCGGAGACATCTTATGCTTTCCGAAGAGAACACCGACACAGTAAGCACAGGTATCCGTTCCCCATGAGGCGAGGAATATCAGCCAGACTATGATATAGCCCTTGTCCATCTCCCTTGTGAGGTAGATGAAGGCGAGCATCACGGACACATAGAAGATCCCGAAGAAGGCCGTAAAGATCTCTTGGGGTCCGTACTTTGGATATAAGAAAACATAAGCTACAAGTAGCGATATCAAAAAGGCTATGAAGAGGAACACAAAGGATTCCATCATTGTTCCGGCACCAAAGACCGGAAAGATGAAATTCAGATAAAATACGATCGTAAAGACATAACCCAAAACAGCAGGTGCCGACTTTTGGATGGAAAAAGCCCGGTAAAGCTCAAACAACCCTATCAATGAAAGCGCCATGGTGGAAAACAAAAGAATGAGGCCACCCGGTATTATAAAAAGAAGTGAAAGCGCTATTAAAATTATCCCGCTAAAAAGCCTTTTTAAAAACATATCCTTATCCTTCAAAAAAGCTCAAATATTCAACATGGCGGATTATAACAGAATCCGGTCTTTTAATAAAGACATCTCAGGCCCCGTATCTTCTGCTTCTGCGTCCGTATTCATCTATGGCCTTGTTCAATTCCGCTTCATCAAAATCAGGCCACAGGGTATCGGTGAAATAAAACTCCGTATAGCATAGCTGCCAGGGAAGAAAATTGGATATCCTCTCCTCTCCCGAAGTCCTTATCAAAAGGTCGGGATCGGGAAGTCCGGCCGTATCAAGCGCCGCCGATATCAGGGCTTCGTCTACGGTTTTTTCAACCCCTTCCTCCTCTATCCTTTTTCGAAGATCCTCGTCTTGAAGCAGCGAACGCACCGCTCTTATTATCTCGTCTCTTCCGCCGTAATTTAAGGCAATGGAGAAGGTAAGCCCGGGATTATCCCGTGTTGCATCTTCAGTAAGTCTTATCTCATCCTGAAGTTCCTTGGGGAGTCCTTTTACATCCCCTATTATCCTGATCTTCATATGATTCTCAACAGCTATCTTCCTGCAGCGCACAAGATACTGCTTAAGTAGCTTCATCAGGGTTGAAACCTCATCAGCCGCTCTCTTCCAGTTTTCGGTGGAAAAGGCGTACATCGTGACATATTCAACGCCAAGCCTGTCACATTCCTTTACGCAGGGCTCTACCCTTTTTGCACCGGCGGCGTGACCGTAAGTTCTCGGCATCCCTTTTTGTTTTGCCCAGCGCCCGTTTCCGTCAAGGATTATGGCTATATGGCGGGGTATTTTTCTCTCTTCTTCCATATCAACCTGCCACAAAAAACATAAGGGGACACAAAGCCAAAAAGCCCTGTGTCCCGCTTGATCAACTGATCCAAAAAAATATCATACCGTCATGACTTCATCCGTCTTCTTCTTTACAGCTTCATCCGCCTTCTTTGTGAAATCATCCGTAAGCTTCTGAACCTCGTCCTCAAGATCCTTGATCTCGTCCTCGGAAACATCTTCCTTTTCAAGCTTTTTCATAGCGTCTACGGCATCACGTCTGATATTCCTGATGGCGACCTTTGCTTCCTCGCCCTTCTTCTTTACCTCTTTCGCGAGCTCCTTTCTTCTCTCCTCGGTAAGCTCGGGAAATACGAGGCGAAGGGCCTTCCCGTCATTTGTAGGATTGATCCCTATGTCGGATGACAGTATCTCCTTTTCAATGGCTTTCAGCATCGAAGGCTCCCAGGGCGCTATCTGGATCATCCTCGGCTCCGGAACACTTACGTTTGCTACCTGCTGTATAGGCGTAGGAGTTCCGTAATAGTCCACTCTAAGATGATCAAGGATATGCGGATTCGCTCTCCCCGCACGTATGGAATCAAGCTCGGAGAAAAGATTGTTCATGGTCTTTCCCATCTTTTCCTCGAAAGGTTTAAGTCTTTCATCCATGATATTTACCCCCCCCTGAAATAATCTAAGCTGTCACAATTGTCCCGTTGAAATCAGCTCCTGACGCTGCTTTCAAGATCTCTCCCTTTTCAAAGAGAGAGAATACATAAAGCGGCATATGGTGCTCCATGCACATCACCGAAGCCGAAAGGTCAAGAACCTGAAGCTTCTTTTCAACAACCTCTTCTATGGAGAGACTGTCATAACGTACCGCGGTATCATCGACCTTCGGATCGGCGGAATAAACCCCGTCTATCGTCTTCGCAAGAAGTATCCCGTCACTCTCAGTCTCTATAGCGCGAAGCGACGCTCCAGTATCTGTTGAAAAGAACGGATGCCCTGTTCCACCTGCAAAGAACACTACCTTTCCGGCACTTAACGCTTCGATCGCCTTATCCTTTGAAAAAAGCTCGGTAAAGGCGCCCACCTGAAAGGGTGTCATGATGACCGTGGAAATCCCTATCGACCTCATGATCTCTGAAACATAGAGACAGTTCATGAC